>NZ_CP047029.1:600000-852500 GCF_009796805.1 Algibacter sp. L1A34
TATTTTAAATCCAGTTTTTGATAAACAAGAAACAATCTTTAATGATTTACTTGTTAGACTTGATGAAAATGTAATTTCAAAATTTATAACCGATGAAGTTGGTTTTTCAACATCTGAAGATATTGTTTATAATGGAGATATATCAGAATGGTTAAAATTCGCAAACTCTTTGAAACTTCAAATGGGTATGTTAATAGCCGATTCCGATCCTGCAAAAGCAGAAACTATAGTTAATGAAGCAATAACTGCTGGTGTTTTCACTTCCGCAGACGATGATATGAAAATTGCTTTTGAAAGTGCAGCACCATACACAAACCCAGTTTATGCAGCATTAGTATTATCTGGACGTGATGATTATGTTCCTACAAACACTATTGTAGACATGATGACAACTTTAAACGATCCCAGAAGAGATGATTATTTTACATTATATAACGGTGTTTACAAAGGAGGTATTTCAGGAGAACTAAACTCATTCAGTCAGTACTCACATGTATCTGATAAAATAGGTCAAGATCCAACATTAGAAGCACCATTAATGACTTATTATGAAGTTGAATTTTTATTAGCAGAAGCTATTGAAAGAGGTTTTATTACAGGAACTGCAGAAACACATTACAACAATGCAATTGCTGCTTCTATCAAATATTGGGGAGGAACTGATGCGGAAGTTGATACTTACTTAGGACAAGGAAGTGTCGCATATAGCAGTGCAGCTGGTAATTACAAAGAAAAAATAGGAACTCAAAAATGGTTAGCACTCTACAATAGAGGTTTCGAATCTTGGACTGAATGGAGACGATTAGATTTTCCATTATTAACAGCACCAGAAGACGCGAAAACGACTAACAACCAACCTCCTTACAGGTTTACGTATCCAACGGTTGAACTTTCTTTAAACGGATCTAATTTAAACGATGCTAGTACAAGTATTGGTGGAGATGAATTAGAAACAAAACTATTTTTTGATAAACTTTAATTAAAAACAGTCATAAAAATATAAATTATGAAAAAACTTAAAATATTTTTTATTTTACCCATATGTGTTCTTTTTTCGTGTAACGAAGACGAAGGGGAAATCAGTTACGCAGATTTAGGCGCTAATATAATTTTAAACACGTCTAGCATAAGTAATCTAGACGAAAACCATACTATGGAATTTTCGATTATTACTGCAGACGATGTAACTGTAACCGATATGGAAGTAGTAATAGGAACAACTACAGTTAATGCTTCTCTTTCTGGAGACACAGCTACCTTTAACTCTTCATTATTTGGGACACTAAACCGCTTTAAAGTAGATGATCCTGAAACAAGTCAAGATGAATCGAAAGAAAAAATTAGCAGTGTTGAAGCCAATACAATTTCTACACTTTCTAACGGAAAGCCTTATTCAAAAGATTTTACTGTAAAAATCAATAAAGCACTTTCTCTAGAAAAAGGGTTAGATGCCATTATCTATAATACTACAGTAGAAGATACTTTAATATTTGAAGCTGCTACAAAATCTGCAATAATAGATAACATATCTTTAGAATGGAAAAAAGGTAAAGAAGGAACCTATGCTCCTACTATGCCTCTTGGATCAGCTTTAAATGTTGATGGTGACGAAATTATTTTTGCTAATTTCACAGACGCATCTTACGGTTACAACCTAGCTGTAAAAGATACCCTTTACTATAGATTTATAGCTACTAGCGGAACTTTAACAGATTCATTAGAAACTTACATGCCAATAATCAGTCAAACGTTTGAAACTAGTAATAAATTAACTTTAAGCTCAGACCTTACTAAAAACAAATTGAATTTAGATACTGCTACTTTTTATACAGACTCTAATACTGATGATGGTGAAATTAAATTCAAAAGCCCAACAGGCTTTGAAAAAGAAGGAACTACAGATATTGATTTTGTGAAAGTTGGAGATTTATCTGGAGAAAGCGATTACTATAATACTGTAGAAAAACTTTATTCTGAAAAAGATTTACTAATAGCAAAAAGATTATACGACGCGGGAACAAAAGCTACAGAAGTTAGCGCCACAGCAAATGGGGATCTTTATATCTATAGAATAACTCGAGTTGTTACAAAAGAAGGAGAACCTGACACAAACGTTACTGAGTATGGTATGATTAAAATTGGTGATGTTCTTACCACTAATGGAGGAACAACCTTAACAGAAATCGATATTGAATTTGGCGAAGCTGAAGTAAAATAACAAACATAAAACTTAATAAGTTATATAAAAGGGACTATCTTTTCAGGTAGTCTCTTTTTTTGTGATAGTTTAAATTATATTCGAAAACAGTTAAAACAAAGATATATCCTACAATAATTTATTGAGAAAAGAATATATTCTAACTCCTAAGCTAAAAGTTTAAGTAAAAAAGACCGATAATATATACTTCAAATAGAAAAATAATATCCCAAAATTTTTAATTCTAATAATAAAAAGATTAATAAAATAGCCGGAAAGATAATTAATGGGTATTAAAAAACTTACACAAACACCCCGTCAATCCTAACTTATAAAAGAAATCTCTCTTATTTAAAATAAATTATGCAAACGGCAAATTGCAGAATTGAAAATTTAAACTATCAAATTCTAAGATTAACATAAGTTTGACTACAATCTTTCAACTAAAACCGTAATTATCATTAAAATTCGCACTCAAAAAGCAAATTTTAACCATTATTTATTGTTTTATTAACTTTTTATTGTGATTTTTGGCATTGACTAATTCAAATAATTATAAAAATGAAAACAAAGTTTAGTGGAATACTAACGCTACTATTAGCGTTTGTTGTGCAACTAACGTTTGCACAAGAAAAGACAATTTCTGGAACAGTATCAGATGATTCTGGTTTACCGTTACCAGGAGCTACAGTCTTAGTTAAAGGTACTTCAACAGGTACTTCAACAGATTTCGATGGAAAATATGCAATTAAAGCAAAACAAGGTGCTACCTTAGTTTTTAGCTTTGTTGGGTATGCTAAGAAAGAAATTGCTGTTGGATCGTCCAAAACAGTTAACGCAACAATGGCAGAAGATGCCGCTGCTTTAGATGAAGTTGTTATTACAGCATTAGGAATTAAAAGAAATGCAAAAGAGCTTTCCTATTCTGTATCAACTTTAAAAAACGAAGACATTACAAAAACAAAAGCTGTCAACGTTGCTACCGCTATGGTTGGGAAAGTTGCAGGTTTACAAATTAACACAACTAATAATGGTGTTAACCCAAGTACTAGAGTTGTATTAAGGGGTAACAGATCTTTATTAGGAAACAATGAAGCACTTGTTGTTATTGATGGTTTTCCATCAGACAGAGGTGTTTTAGACCGTATTAATCCAAACGATATTGAAAGCATTAGTGTTTTAAAAGGAGCGAATTCGGCAGCACTTTATGGATCTGAAGCAACCAATGGTGTTGTTTTAGTGACAACAAAAGGTGGTAAAGGAAAACTAAAAGTGACTTATAATGGATCTTTTCAAGTAGAGAATGCTGCTTACTTACCTGAATTCCAAAATGAATTTGGTGTTGGTGGTTTTCCTGATGGAACTTTATTTCCTTTAGAAAATGTTGCTTGGGGACCTCGTTTTGATGGTCGTTTAGTAGATGCTAGTGAAACCTTAGATAATGGTGAAGTTTGGCAAGTACCTTACACCGCTATCGAAGACAATCATAAAGATTTCTTTAAACAAGGTAGCACTACTAGACATGGTGTAACAGTAAGTGGAGGTGATGAAACTAGCACTTTTTTAATGTCTATTGACCAAACAAATACAACAGGTATTGTACCTAACGACGCTTACAACAGAACAAACTTTAGATTAAAAGGAAGTAAAAAATACAACAAATTAAGTGTTGGTGGTAACTTATCATTCTTTAGATCTCATTCAAATGTTGTTGGTGCAGGTGGACGTCAAGATAGACCATTATACTGGAATATCATAAACACACCATTACACATACCAATTCAAGAATTAAAAAACTGGCAAACTGGTAAATTCACAAGAAACGAAACATCTTACTTTGCATTCTACGAAAACCCTTACTTTATAGTAGATACACAAAGACTAAAAAGCGATATCAATGAATTTAACGTTCTTGCTTTTGCAGATTACGAAATTACAGATTGGTTAACTGCATCTTTAAATGTTGGTTATACAGGATCTAATACAACTACAAAAAGAGAATACGGAGCATTTACATACGCTTTCGAATTAGAAAATACGTATGCAAGAATGGATGAGTATGGCGCGCGTACTGCAGATGCTATGCTAAATACCTCTAGATTGAACACAGATTTCTTATTAAGATTTGATAAAGATCTTTCAGAAAACTTTAATGTTAAGTTTACAACAGGTCAAAATACAAGAATTGAAGATAGCCAGGCGATTGCGGTTGCAGGTAACGATTTAATTATTCCTGATTTTTACAACATCTCTACAATAACAGGTAACATTCAAAGTGGTGATTTCCCTGATTTTGGTTCTGGAAACCAAAGAACTCGTAACTACAGAAGAATGAGTGTTTATGGTGATTTAACTTTAGGCTATAAAGACTATTTATTCTTAACTGGTACTGGTAGAAATGACTGGTCTTCAACTTTACCAAAAGACGGTAACTCATTCTTTTACTATGGTGTTGGTTTATCTTTTGCTGCTACCGATGCATTTGATATTACATCTGATAAAGGGTTAAGCTATTTAAAAGCTGCAGTTAACTTAACAAAAACTGGTAATGATCCAGGACTATATGCAACTCAAGGTACATTCTTTGCTCCAACAGGTTTCCCTTACGGAACTACAGTTGGTTTATCTCAAAGTAGTACAGTACCAAGTCCTTCTTTAAACCCAGAGTTTACAACTTCTTTAGAGGTAGGTTTAGAAACTGGTTTTTTCAAAAACAGACTTACAGCTAACTTTACAGGGTATAAAACAAACTCAACAGATCAAATCGTAAATGCTGATGTATCTTATGCATCTGGTGCATCTAGAGCAACAGTAAACGTAGGAGAAATTGAAAACTTAGGTATAGAAGTAGATTTAAACGGAGTTATTTTAAAGTCTGATAACTTTAAATGGGATGTTGGTTTAACTTGGACAGCAATTAAATCTGAAGTTATTTCTTTAGCTGATGGTGTTGATGAGTTAAGTCTTGGTGGTTTTGATTCTGCTCAAGTTATTGCTAAAGTAGGAGAGCCTTACCCACAATTAAGAACAACAGCTTATTTAAGAGATGATGAAGGAAGAGTTATTGTTGGTGACGATGGAGATCCAATTCAAGATCCAACTAACCAAATTCAAGGTAAAACAACTCCTGATTATATCTTAGGAATGAACACCAACATTAGCTACAAAAACTGGAATTTATATGCGGTTGCAGATTACAGAACTGGACACGTATTTTATAACGCTATTGTAGATGCTATTGAATTTACAGGTTTATCTCAACACAGTGCAACTGCAGGAAGACAAGCTTTCGTTTTCCCTAACTCTTCTTACTCTGATGGTAATGGAGGTTATGTAGCTAACGACAATAGATTAACAAGTGGAGGTGGTAACGCTTTCTGGGATGAGTACGGAGAAATTAAAGAAAACTACGTTTCTGATGCGACTACTTTAAAACTTAGAGAGATTTTATTGTCTTACACTTTCGATGGTGATGTTTTAAAAACTATTGGTGTGGATGATTTATCTATTGGTGTTTTTGGAAGAAACTTAGTGACTTGGAGACCAGCATCAAATGTTACTACAGATCCTGAATTCAACTTTACTACTGGAAATGCAGTTGGTGTAGGTGACCAAAATCAAACAGCTCCTACAAGACAGTTTGGTATGAGTGTAAACTTAACATTCTAAAAAAATAAAAATGAAAAATATAAAAATGAAAAAAGCAATTTTATCCCTTTTTGCACTAGCGATAGTTAGTGTAAGTTGCGATGACTTTTTAGATGTCAACGAAAACCCTAATGACCCGGCAATATCGACACCGAGTTTAACTTTACCTGTTGCTCTTGAAGACTTTGGCGAATTAAACGGTCGTACTATGACTTACTTAGGTAACTCATTAGTAGTTAACTGGGCAACACCATCTAACTGGTCTGCAAACTCTATATATAGCAGATACAACTTCAGTGCTGATGATTTTTCAAATATTTTTGAAACGTCTTATGGAACAATTTTCAAAAACCTTACATATATTGAAAATTACGAAGATCCTTCTGGTGCAGTTGATTATTCTAACTATAAAGCAATTTCTAAAATTGTAAAAGGTTTTCAATATCAATTATTAGTTGATTTATATGGAGATATTCCTTACACAGAAGCTAACTTTAGAGGAGACAATGCAACTCCTGCTTATGATGATGCTGAAACTATTTACAAAAGTGTAATTGAAGATTTAGGAGCAGCTGTAGCTTTAATTAACAGCACTGACACAGCAGAAGACCCTGGAACACAAGATATTATATTTGAAGGCCACATGGATTACTGGGTTGAATTTGCTAACAGCATTAGATTAAGAATGCTTGTAAGAATGAGCAACACAGGTCAAGATGCTTATATTGCTACTCAAATAGCTGATATAAATGCTAATGGTGGTGGCTACATACATGCTACTGCGGGTGTTAACCCTGGCTACACAGCAAATGAAGATCAACAAAGTCCTTTCTACGATTATTTTGTACAACCAAATGGTGCTGAACAAAACAGAAAAGATTTTACGGTTGCTTCAGATTATACTCTTGCTTTTTTAACAAACGCAAATGACCCTAGACTTGAAAGACTTTATGAAGAAGCTGCTAATGGTGGTTATAAAGGAGCAGAACAGTCTACTATCTTACCTGGTGTAGGATTTACATCTGCTGATTTATCAAAAGTGGGACCTGGCCTTTTAGTAAGTGCAGATCAAGATCAAATTGTAATGTCTGAAGCTGAAGCTTTATTTGTACAAGCAGAAGCTACTGTAAGAGGATACTTACCAGGTGGAGATGCTGCTGCTCAAGCTTTATATGAAGCTGCTATTGAAGCATCATTTGTACAATTAGGCGTAGAAGATGCTGCTGCAGAAGCTGCTACTTATTACGATCAAGATATTATCAACGTGAGTTGGGATAATTCAACTGACAAAATTCAAGCTATCATGACTCAAAAATGGATAGCATTAAACGGAACGTCTTCTATAGAGTCTTGGATTGATTTAACAAGAACAGGTTTCCCTGCTAACTTACCTATTCCTGCAGAGTCTGATGGTGTTAGACCAGTAAGATTATTATATCCATCTTCAGAATATGCTAGAAACGTCAACAACGTACCTACACAAGCTGCAGGAGATGTATTTACTAACGCTCCATTTTGGAAATAAAAAAATATAAAAATGAAAAACATTAAATTTATCAGGACATTTTTCGTCCTAGCTTTGGGGAGTCTTATCACCCTAAGTTCTTGTGATGCGTTATTAGACGACACAAAAACTGATTTTGGACAAGGTCCAATATTGGCTCAATTTGAAAATACAACAGATGAACTAAATATTATTTTAGATCCAGCTGTAACATCAATAGATTATATGATTCCAATTACCTTTTTTGGAGGAAAAAATGTTCCTTTAGATAGAGATGTAACTGTAACCATTGCAACAAGTCCTGATTCGCAAGCGCAAGAAGGTGTTGAGTTTGAGTTAGGTGAAACTACATTTACAATTCCTGCAGGTCAAAAAACTGCAAATGCAGCAATTATTGTATTAACGGGTAACCTTGTACCTTTTGATTTTAAGGACATTGTTCTAGAAATTGTTGAATCATCAGAAGCTGTATCAGATGTTAATTCAATTGCTTTAACATTAAAAGCGCTTCCTGAAACTACTTTAGCAGGAACTTACGATGTTGAAATTGGACAGTATTGGAACTCAGGAAGTCGCCAAGGTGACTTCGGAGGTACCGTTTCTATCCAAGCAGTTTCTCCAGATTTATACAAGCATGTTGGAATTGGGTTTTGGCCAGATGACAATGATTTTTACTTTACAGTAGATCCTGACACCAATGTTATCACTGTTTTAGATGTTGATCTTGCTGGAGAACCAACATTATTAAACGGATCTCCAATTATGACTTGTGCTAAAAGTGTATTTGAAATGATTATATGTGATGATACCACAAATAAGCAAACACTTATGTCTGATGGAAGTCATATTGTAGAATTAACTACAGGGTATGATAGAGGAACAGGTGCAACTAGAGAATTCTTAGAAAAACTAGTGAGACAAAACTAATTTTTTAGTAAAGTTATATTTAGTACAAAAAACGGTCGGTTAAACATAATGTTTAACCGACCGTTTTATTTTATATCGTATTTTTCAAAAATAAACCATTAACAATTAATCTTTTACAACATCCCTACATCATTCACTATACCTACAAACAGTAATAAAGAAACATATACTATAGTCATAGCAGATATTAACCTAAATTGCTTTAATGATGTAACTTTTAAGTCAATACTTCCTAATGGTGTAAATCCAGGAAACACATCCGTTTTAACTTAATATCGAAAATCAAGCAAACTTGCACTGTAGAAGTAAGTGGTACTCTTAATTTTAATTTTGATAGCTATACAAGTGAAATATCTTATGAGATTCTTAACGTTGAAGGTCATAGGTGTTTCTGGTCCGAGTATAGGTTTTCTAGATTGAACTGCTTCAACTAGCATCCCTATAACTTTATGCTAAGGTAGATGTTACAGCTATGTAGTATATGATGTATACGGAGATGGTTTAGCTAGTCCAGAAGCATTTACTCTAACTCTCAAAAATACAGACTGCACTTCAAGATAAGCGGATCTAGGAGGTTCACATTCAACTTCATTTCAAGTTTTCAATTAAGTAAAATTAATCCATATCAAAAAGGAGATTGATTTAAACCATTAATTAGAATTAAACATTATTATTCGTTATTAAAAATAACTACAAATAATGCTTACTATCATTTAAAACCATTTACTAATTATTTAATAACAAACAGAAAAACACTGAAATATTTCCTCTTTGAATTTGAATTTGAATTTGAATTTGAAAGAAAAATATTCAACATTAATAGTAGAAAAAAATATTCAAACAATTAAGTATTAACGAATTACCAAATAAACCTCTTAAATATTAACTTCAATCAAACTACAGATTTCAACTCTTTCTCTAATACTTCTATAAAATCGTAACACAAAAAAGCAAATTTTAACCATTATTTATTGTTTTATTAACTTTTTATTGTGATTTTTGACGTTGACTAATACAAATAATTATAAAATGAAAACAAAGTTTAGTGGAATACTAACGCTACTATTAGCGTTTGTTGTGCAACTAACGTTTGCACAAGAAAAGACAATTTCAGGAACAGTATCAGATGATTCTGGTTTACCGTTACCTGGAGCTACAGTCTTAGTAAAAGGTACTTCAACAGGTACTTCAACAGATTTCGATGGAGCTTATACCATTAAAGCTAATCAAGGCGCAGTTCTTGTATACAGTTTTGTTGGATATTCAACAAAAGAGATTTCTATTGGATCAAATAAAACTATAAACGTTACAATGGCGGAAGATGCAGAATCTTTGCAAGAAGTTGTTATAACTGCTTTAGGTATTTCTAGAGAGAAAAAAACCGTTGGTTCATCAATACAAACAATTGGAGCTGAAGAACTTAATAGCAACAAGTCTATTAACCCAATAGATGCTATTCAAGGTAAAGCAGCTGGTGTTGAAATCACAGCAGCTCCTGCTCCTGGTTCCACACAAAATGTTATTATTCGTGGTGCTTCATCTTTTGGAAACAATCAACCATTATATGTTGTTGATGGTGTACCATTAACAAATGAACAAAACCGTTCTGGAAGTGATTTAAATTCACAAGTTGATTTTGGTTCTGGTATTAATGCCATTAACCCAAATGACATTGCTACAATGACAATTCTTAAAGGAGCCTCTGCTACTGCTCTATATGGTTCTCGAGCATCAAATGGTATTATAATGATTACTACCAAAAGCGGGTCAGAAGGAGCTTTACAAGTAAACTTCAATAGCTCATATAGTCTTAGTAGAATAAGCGCATTACCAACTAAACAATCTCAATTCGGACAAGGTTGGAGTGGAGATAGAGCATTAGATGAAAATGGTAACTGGGGCGCAGCTTACGACGGTGTTGACCGCGTTTGGGGTAATATTGTTGACAATAGCCAAAATATAAAACCTTATGTATTCTTAGAAGATAACATTAAAGATTTTTATGATTACGGTGAAAACATATCTAATTCACTTTCACTTTCAGGTGGTTCTGATGTTACAAATTACTACTTCTCTATATCTCACAATAAAGTAGATGGTGTTGTTCCTACAGATTCTGACTCTTACGAGAGGTTTACATTGTCAAGTAGAGGATCTCATAAATTTAAAAAATTACAAATAAGCTCTTCTATAAACTATAGTAATGAATTAACAAATTCTGTACCAACAGGGCAAGGTACTTCAATGCTAAGATCTTTATACGAAATAGCAAACGATATATCAATTGTTGATTTAAAGGATTATAATAATAAATTTAACAATCTAGATAATTACTTTACGCCATACGGTGTTAATCCTTATTATATTTT
Organism: Algibacter sp. L1A34; assembly: GCF_009796805.1. Classification (NCBI taxonomy): domain Bacteria; kingdom Pseudomonadati; phylum Bacteroidota; class Flavobacteriia; order Flavobacteriales; family Flavobacteriaceae; genus Algibacter; species Algibacter sp. L1A34. The sequence goes on from NZ_CP047029.1 coordinate 610,646, forward strand.
AGATAATGACGCAGCAAATCAAGTGAAAAATAAATTTTTTGGAAAATTCCAGATTGATTATGATATCCTTGACAATTTAAAATTAACATATAGACTTGGTGGAGATTTCGAAACTTCTGTCCTAGAAAGTCACACAGGTATTATCGCCTTTAGCGATGGAGCAATTAATGCCGGTTCTAGCGCAGCTAACCCTGGTAACTTTCGTGAAGAACGTATTACTAGAACACAAATGAATCATGATCTTACATTAGCTCTTGACAATACAGTTACAAAAGATATTAGCATAAACACATTATTTGGTTTTAATGCTAACGAACGTAAGTATAATGAATTATTCGGAGAGATTTCGTCAATTGATATTCCTGGTTTTTACAACTTAAATAATAGTTTAACACCTGCTACTTCTGGTCATGAACATGAAAAAAGAAGACTTTTAGGCCTTTACGTATCTTCAGATATTAGCTATAAAAACTTTTTATTCTTTAATTTCACAGCTAGAAATGATTGGTCTTCAACATTATCACTTGACAATAATTCTTTCTATTATGGAGGTGTAAATATGAGTTATATTCTTACAGATCATTTAAGATCTAAAGATATTGATACTGGCATTTTCGATTTCACAAAAATAAGAGTTGCATATGGTAGTACCGGTAACGATGCTGATGTTTACAAAGTATATGACAGATATGTTTCTGGTTATTCAACTAATCCAGGTTTCCCAAATGTAGATGATCTCACATTTCCATTAGGAGGGGTTAACTCATACACCAATTCTAATGTACTAGGTAATTCAGATCTTAAACCAGAAATAACAAAAGAGTTTGAAATAGGTATTGAAAATAGAATGTTCAAAGGGCGATTTGGATTTGAAATTTCTTATTACAACAAGTTAACAGAAGGTCTTATTGCATCTTTACCTTTAGATCCATCAACTGGTTATACATCAATCACCTCCAATCTAGGAGATGTTAGAAACAAAGGTTTAGAAGTAAGTGTAAATGTTAAACCAATTGTGACAGATAATTTTACATGGGATGTAAATTGGAATTACACAAAAAATAAAAACAAAGTAGAAAGCTTAGATGTTGAAGAGGTTTTTATTTCTGGTTTTGGAGATGCTGGTATCTATGCAATAGAAGGAATGGCATTAGGTCAGTTTAAAAGCTCTGTTCCTCAAACAACGATGGTTAATGGAGTTGAATCTACAATTGTTGATGGTAGTGGTAATCCACAACATACAACAGACCTAGAACTTCTTGGAAAAGATATAAACGAAAAGTATAGAATGGGTTTAACAAACAAATTCTCCTACAAAAACATTTCTTTAGCCGCTACTTTAGACTTTAGATATGGAGGTAGTATTTATTCAGGTACTAAAGATTACATGCACTGGACTGGTAGTTCTCCAGAAAGTGTATTAAACGACAGAAACTCATTCATTATACCTAACTCTGTTGTAGATAATGGTGATGGAACATATTCTGAAAACACTACTCCTGTTGATGCAACAGCACTACATACTTTTTATAGTAACGGAGGATTAGATGCAGATGATTATGCTGTTATAGACAAATCTTTCCTTAAACTTAGAAATGTAACTTTAGCATATAATTTACCAAAATCACTTTGTGAAAAGGTTAATTTTAATAATGTTACTTTCTCATTTACTGCTAGTAACTTTATTCTTTGGAGACCTGCAGAGAATCCTTATATCGATCCAGAAAATACGACTTTCGGAACTGACCTTGACGCTAAGTTTGGTGAGTTTATGGGGAACCCAAGTCAAGAAACGTTTACATTAGGATTAAATATTAATTTATAAAAATTTAATGATGAAGAAATATATATTAAAAATATCGATGATAGTTTTAATAGCCTTCGCTTATAACTGCGAAAGTTATTTAGATGTTAATCAGGATCCTGATGTTTTAGGAGAAACAGACGCTCCCGAAATTCTTTTACCAACGGCACAAGTTAGCATAGCTAACAATCTAATGGGATGGGATTTTGGATTTGCTGGAGGCTTTTATAGTGAGTATTGGACTCAATCATATACGGCATCACAGTTCAAAACTCTATGTGAATACCAAGAAGACTCTTTCAGTAACCAATATACTGGATTAACATCTGGCACTCTAAGTGATTTAAAAAGAATTAAGGAGTTATCTTCAGATGAAGCTAACCAAGGTTACTATTATATCGCAGAAGCCTTATCTATTTATACTTGGCAAATAATGACAGATGTATGGGGAGACCTTCCTTATACTGAAGCTTTACAAGGAGATGCTATAAAATCTCCCGTTTTCGATTCTAGCGAAAGTATTTATACTGATTTAGAAAAACGTGTAGACGCTCTTTTAGCAATAGATAATTCGGAGTATGCTATAACTTCTACTTTCGATTTTATCTATGCAGGTGAAATGGCTCAATGGAGTAAATTCGTTGCCTCATTAAAATTAAAACTTATGTTACGTCAATCAGAAACGACGAACTATAGTAATGCCGATGTTCTGTCGTTCATACAAAACAATTCATTCTTAACGAGTTCTGCAAAAATAGCGGGAACTTATTGGGATGATTCTTTAGAAGGAAAAAGACATCCAATGCGTGAGTTCGAAGCAGGAGGAGCTCTTTACCTATCTACAAATGTAATTGGATGTAAAACATTCATTGACTATTTAAAAGTAAATGATGACCCTAGATTGGATGAATTATTTACAGCTCCAACAGATGGACATGAAGGTGCTTTCTTTGGTGATTTTGATTCTAAAAAAGATTCAGATGCAGATGGAATATTAGACGAAGATGAAGTTTATAGTGAACCAATTTTTTCAGGAGACATGGATATCATGTTAATGAGTGATTGGGAAGTAAACTTTTACATTGCAGAAGTTTATGCTAGAGCAAGTGAATTAGCAAATGCTAAAGCATACTATGATATGGCAATTACAGCCTCTTTAGCTCAAAACTCAATTCTTGATACTTCAATATTATCTTCTGGATATGCGCAATGGGTAGATGGAACACAAGAAGAAAACATAGAACAAATTTCAATGCAAAAATGGGTAGCAAACGCTAATTACCAACATATTGAATCATTTCTAGAACGTAACAGAACAAAGTATCCTTCAGTAAATGATATTGACATTAAAAGTGACAGAGAAGCTGCATTCTTAAACTTCCCTGTTGGTCAACTTACCATTTCTGTTAATGGACGAGAAAGAACAAACGGACTTCTACCTGCATCCCCCGTATATCCAACTTCTGTATTAAATAGAAATGTAAATGCTCCAAGCCAAAAACTAGATTTATTAGAAAAAATTTGGTGGAACAAAAAAGCTGGTAAATAATTTTAAAAAAAAGATCATGAAAAAAATATTAATAAAAATATTACCATTATTCTTTATTGCTGTAATCTCTTGTGAACAAGACGACAGTACTGAAGGGGTATCGAGAATAACATTCTATAACGATATCGAATTTGTTGGAGACGAAACAATGTATTTACCAGTAGGATCAGCATTTAGCGACCCAGGAGTAACTGCTTTTGAAGGAGAAGAAGACGTTACTGCAAACGTTGTGGTATCAGGAAGTGTTGATACAAGCACAATAGGAACAAATTCCATAACTTATTCTATTGTTAACGCAGACGGGTTTTCGAAAGAAATAACTAGAACCGTTATAGTTCACCCAGTAGCCGATTCTGGTATAGACTACAGCGGTATCTATACAGGAGATAGCAGAGGTGAAATTATGGATTCAGGATGTGTGATAACAAAAGTAGCTCCTAGCACTTACTTAGCTACTGATTTTTTTGGCGGAGTATACTGCTGTGGTTCAAGAGACTACGGATTAGCATATAGATTAAAAACCTATTTTTATGTTAGCTCAGACAATACAACCTACACATCAATCTCGACAGATTCACCATGGGGAGCATGGGACATACTCAATCCAAGTATATCTGGAACGACGTTGTCTCATAAAGTAAACCAAGGTACATTTGGTTTTGACGTTACCCTAATTAAAGAATAATTTAAAAAAATAGATATGAAAAAAAATATAATATACATATTACTTGTATTTGCATCTTTCACATTTAGCTCATGTGACGAAGATTTAGAAATTTGGGATAGTAACACATTAGATTATTCTGGCACCTATTTTTGGGAATTATATAATGAAGATATGTCTTCACTATATGTTGGTTACGACCACGACGTACAATTATTAATCTACAATACGGCTGATAATAATGAAAATGAAGTTTGGTTAGAAGACACTGATAACGTGTTCCCATTAAAGAGTAAATTCTTTTTTGATGGAACAGCAGAATCTTTTAGTTCTAAAAGCTCTGATTTCGTTGATTTAACTGATAATGCAGCAGCAATAGAAGATGCGTTACCAAGTACTAAACCAACAGGTTTAAACGAAGAGAGCATAGAAGACACTGATTATATTAGAAGTACTATTATGGAAGGTAAAATTCTAAAAAATGCAGGGACTACAATTAGTGGAAACCCCGTTGATAGTATTTATGTGAAAATCAAACTATATAGTGGTACCGTGAAATACACAAGTTATAGTGTTCCTGTAGACAAAAGAGCAGATCCTGAAGTTGAAGAGTTTGATTGGATCTATGATAGTGCTACTTATGATAATACACTTGACGAAATTTATGTTATTTCTGGTCACAGAAAAACTGGGTTTTCTGAAGATGATCACTAAGATTAGTAATTTAACAAACATATTTAAGAGACTGCCTTTAAAAGCAGTCTCTTTTATTTTGTACTAAATATTAAAAATATTTCAGATTAGATTTATATACAATTTTAAAATATAAAACCAAAATAATTAGGTTTTCTCCCCAAACTTATTATATTACCCATTAGTCTAACTTTAAAAACACTACATGAGGCAATTAAAGATTACGAAACAAGTTACCAACCGCGAGTCAAAATCATTAGACAAATACCTTCAAGATATTAGTAAAATACCACTAATTACAGCCGAAGAAGAGGTCGAATTAGCCCAACTTATAAAAAATGGCGACCAAAAAGCTCTAGATACACTCACAACTGCTAACTTAAGGTTTGTAGTTTCAGTCTCAAAACAATATCAAAACCAAGGTCTAACTCTACCCGATTTAATCAATGAAGGCAACGCTGGCCTAGTGAAAGCGGCGAAACGCTTTGATGAAACTAGAGGGTTTAAATTTATTTCTTATGCTGTTTGGTGGATTCGTCAAGCAATTCTTCAAGCTTTAGCCGAACAATCTCGAATAGTTAGATTACCTTTGAACAAAATTGGCTCAATTAATAAAATTAATAAAGCCTACTCATTTTTAGAGCAAGAGAACGAAAGACCTCCAAGTGCGCAAGAAATTGCAAACAAGTTAGATCTTTCGCTTACTGATGTTAAACAGTCTATGAAAATTTCAGGACGCCATGTTTCTATGGATGCTCCATTTCAAGAAGGTGAAACATCAAACTTGTACGATGTTATGAATTCTAGCGAATCGCCACGGCCAGATTCTGGTTTAATGCAAGATGCATTGAATATAGAAGTTAACCGTGCTTTAAATTCCCTTTCGGAAAAAGAAGCAGAAGTTATTCGTCATTATTATGGCATTAGTAAAAAGCAACCTATGAGCCTCCAAGAAATTGGTGACTCTTTTGGTTTAACACGTGAACGTGTAAGACAAATAAAAGAAAAAGGGATTCGTCGATTGCGACAAAACTCAAAAAGTAAAGTACTAAAAACGTATTTAGGATAAGCCTAAAACTTAAAATCAATTAATTAAAAGAGTATCTATGTTAAAGATTATTGTAAAAGATGGTGAAAATATAGAGCGTGCCTTAAAACGCTACAAGAGAAAACACCGTAACATTAAAGTAATGCAAAATTTACGTGAAGGACAGTTTTTTACTAAACCATCGGTAAAAAGACGTCGTCAAGTTAAAAAAGCAGCTTACATTCAAAACTTAAGAGACCAAGAAGAAGTTTAGTCTTTAATAGTTTGAAGCTTATAAAAAATCCCATTCGATTTAATCGTAATGGGATTTTTTATTATATAGATATTTTTACCACCAAACCTTCGTTAGAACGTATATTAAAAACGGTATCATCCTCAAAAATGAGATACTGCCCTTTTATCCCTACTAATTTCCCGGTATATTTTAAATCTTTTTTAATATTTAAACTTTTTGGCTTCTCAGGGTATTTATTAACAGGAAACTCTAAATGTGTTTCACTATTATTTTCAATAAAGTAATCTCTAGCTTCATCTGGAATATATTGTTTTAAACGTTCACGCCATTCCACTAAATTTTCGTCCTCAATATCATTTTTAAGCATTTTACGCCAGTTTGTTTTATCTGCAACGTAAGACTTTAACGCAACCTCTGTAACGCCCGCTAAGTACCTATTTGGCACTTCAACAATTTCTAGTGCTTCGTGTGCTCCTTGATCTATCCAACGTGTTGGTACTTGTGTTTTTCTAGTAACACCAACTTTAACATTACTGGAATTTGCTAAATACACAATATGCGGTTGTAACTGAGCCTTTTTTTCGTATCCTAAATCGCGATCTTCTATACCTAAATGCGCCGTACTTAGTTCGGGACGCATAATCCAGTCTCCTGTATGTGCAGTATTGTAAAAGCACTGTTTATCATAACCTTGACGAAATATAGGCTTATCTAATCCACAGTTTAAACATTGGAATTTTATAAACTCTATAGAAATAGTTTTTCCTAATAATTGATTCATATTTATAAAATCAGAATCAAAAACCAAATAATACTGAATCGGATTAGAAAATTCCGTTTCCATTTTTGTCAAAACACCTTGGTAAGTCATAAAAAAAAGTCTTATTTTTAAAAAATTAAAGATAAAAATAAATATGCCAATCCCTATAGTAAATTCAATTGCTTCTTGGTTTTTAAAAAAACGATTTCATCAAATTGAATTGTTTTTAAAATACCCTAACGAAGTACAAGATGAATTACTACAAAGCCTTATATATATGGCTAAAGACACTGAACTTGGTAAACAATACGATTTTAAGTCTATAAAAAACTACAAAACATTTGCCGAACGTGTACCTATAAAAAACTATGATGGCTGGCAGGACATCATTGACCGCTCTAGAAATGGAGAAAATAATTTATTTTGGCCTACACCAATAAAATGGTTTGCAAAATCTAGCGGTACCACCAGAGCAAAAAGTAAATTTATTCCAGTAAGTCAAGAATCTTTGGAAGATTGCCATTATGCGGCAAGCAAAGACTTATTGTGCATGTATTTAAATAACAATGAAGATTCGCAATTGTTTACAGGAAAAAGTTTACGTCTAGGCGGAAGTAAAGAGTTATACAGATCTAAAGGAACAGTTTTTGGTGATTTGTCGGCAATTTTAATTGACAACATGCCCTTTTGGGCCGAATATAGCAGCACACCAAGTAATAAAGTGTCGCTAATGAGCGATTGGGAACATAAAATGCAAGCGATAGTTAATGAAACTATAACCGAAAAAGTAACAAGTTTAGCGGGCGTACCATCTTGGATGTTAGTCCTTTTAAATAATGTTTTAGAAACTACCGGCAAACAAAGCTTACATGAGGTTTGGCCAGACTTAGAAGTTTATTTTCATGGTGGCGTGAGCTTTACTCCATACAAAGACCAATACCAGAAGATATTACCAAAATCGGACTTTAAGTATTATGAAATCTATAATGCTTCGGAAGGTTTCTTTGCTATTCAAGATCGAAATGATTCTGATGAATTACTATTGATGTTGGATTATGGTATTTTTTATGAATTTATACCCATGAATATCTATGCTACTTCCGAAGAAAAAGCAATTCCGTTAAGTGAAGTAGAAATGTTTAAAAACTATGCGGTTATTATTACTACAAATGCCGGATTGTGGCGATATAAAATTGGAGACACCATTAGATTCACCTCTTTAAGTCCTTACAGGATTAAAGTATCTGGACGTACAAAACATCATATTAATGTTTTTGGTGAAGAGCTTATTATTGAAAATGCTGAAGAAGCTTTAAAAAATGCTTGCCTTAAAACACAAGCCGAAATAGTAGATTATACTGCTGCTCCCATTTTTATGAAAGGAAAAGAAAAAGGTGCTCATGAGTGGCTTATTGAGTTTAAAACACCACCAACAGATATTGATCATTTTAATGAATTGTTTGATAATGCTTTAAAAGCTCTAAACTCCGATTACGAAGCGAAACGCTATAACTGTATTACTTTAAATAAACCGAAAATTGTTATTGCCAGAAAAGCCCTATTTCATGATTGGTTAAAACAAAATAATAAATTGGGCGGACAACATAAAGTTCCAAGGCTTTCGAATACTAGAGATTATATAACTGAATTATTAGAATTAAATGTTTTATGTGTTTAATTGAAGAAGAGATATGTTGTTATATATAACACCTATACCCTATCGCAAACCAATATTATAAAATAAAACAGCAAGAAAACTTCCTGCTAAAAAGATTTTATTTTCTTCAAGTTATCAATTAAATCATTTGGATGAGATAAATAAATAATCCGTTTATCATCAACAATAGTTGCTAAATTTGTTGGGTTTCCAGAAACAAGTAGTGGCACATCACCTTGCTGTAGTATAGCTTCAACTTTAGAACCAGTAGGCCGTTCCGTTGGAGTTACAAACATAGTCAACATTAAATTAGGTTTAACCTCTTCAATAACCTGTTTAATATTTTCTGTAGGAACATCTTGCCCCAAGTAATACACGCGCCATCCCATTTCTCTAGCTATATAATAAGCAAGCAGAAGTGCAATTTCATGATATTCATCTTCTGTTAAAAACATTAATATGCTTGGCGCATTATTTTTAGGATAGGCAAGCAAATCAATAGAAGCAAACATTTTCCTTTTTATTAAATTGGAAATAAAATGCTCTTGTGCTGGCATCACTTTATTAATTCCCCAAAGTACGCCAACCTGGTTTAAAAAAGGATATACAAGTTCTGTAACGGTAGCTAAAAGACCTTTTTTAACAATTTGAGTTCTTAAAATCTCATTAAACGATACTTCGTCCATATTTAGCATACTAATAACTAGCCCGCTAATTTCATCTTCATAATTACCCTCGATAATCCGATCTGAAATAGTTTCATGAATTTCAGTATCCGACATTTTATCAATTTTAGAAATCCGGTAACCATTTCTAGTTAACACACCTATATTTAATAATTTCTTTAATTGATCATCAGAATAATACCTAATATTTGTATCCGTACGCTCAGGGTCCAAGAAATTATATCGAGTTTCCCACTTTCGTAAAGTATGCGCTTTTATTCCTGTTAAGGCTACAATTTGTGCCATTGTATATTTACTCATGTCTAAATATTTACTAAACAAAGTTAAACAAAATAATATAAATTAATAAATCATAAAAATTAAATTGTCTAACCTTTATATGTATATTGTTTGACAATTACAATATTTTATATATATTTGTCTAAAGAAAAACTAAATAAATTAGACATTATGAAAACGAAACTTTTTTTTATCACAATTTTTAGTCTATCACTATTAACAACATCATGCAGTAGTGATGATGATAATTCCAACAATGCAACACCAAACATTGTAGAATTAGCGCAAACAACAACCGACTTAAGCTCATTAGTAGCAGCGCTTACTAGAGCAGATGGAAATCTAGCAACCGTTTTAAGCGGAAATGGTCCCTTTACAGTGTTAGCACCAACAAATACCGCTTTTGCAAATTTTCTATCTGATAATGGGTTTGCTTCTCTTGAAGATGTGCCAACAGATGTATTATCACAAGTTCTTTTAAACCACGTAATCATGGCCGATGTAACTTCAAGTGATTTATTATCACTAGGTGCTGGTTACACACCAGGAAGCGCAAGCGGTCCCGACGACTTAAACATCAGTATTTATTTTGATACTTCTAATGGTGTTACATTTAATAATGTAGCAACAGTAACCACCGCAGATATAAATGCTTCAAACGGAACTATACATATTATTGACGCTGTTTTGGACTTACCAAATATTGTAGATCTTGCTGCGGCAAATTCAGATTTCTCAAGTTTAGTAGCTGCTTTAGGCTCTGCAGATGGAGACTTAGTTAATGTACTTAGTGCCGATGGACCTTTTACAGTATTAGCACCAAACAATAGCGCTTTTAGTACGTTTTTAGACGGTACAGCTTTAGGCGATGTAGACACTGCCGCACTATCCCAAATACTACTTAACCATGTGATTATAGGTTCTACAGTAACATCGACTGCTTTAGTAGATGCAGGAGCGGGATACACTAATACAGGAGCAACAGGCCCAGGCGATAATGCCTTGAGTTTGTATTATAACACATCTAATGGTGTAATGTTTAATGGAATATCTACAGTAACGCAAGCAGATATAGTTGGAACAAATGGTATTATACACGCAATAGATACTGTGATAGACATACCAACTGTAGTTACTTTTGCTGTTGCAGATCCAACTTTTTCAACTTTAGTGCAAGCTTTAACATCTCTAACCCCTGCTACGGATTTTGCCGCTATTTTAGCTAGAACAGAAACTGGAAATTCAGATAATTTAGACCCAACCTTTACTGTATTTGCGCCAACCAATGATGCTTTCTCTGCATTATCTGTAATTCCTGCAGAAAATGCATTAACGCAAATATTATTACACCATGTAATTAAAGAAGCCAACATTACGGCAAGTATGCTTAATAATCCTGGTGAAACTACAGCAGAAACTATTGAAGGTGATAATATTACTATTACACTTCCTGGAACTGGTAGTAACATTGCAAATATAACAGATGGATCTGGAGCTACGGATATTGGTATTATAGCTGTTGATGTTCAAGCTGGAAATGGAGTAATACACGTTATTAACAAAGTGATGATTAATAACTAAAACAAAACGACTCCCTAAGACTAGTTAATTTTGAAACCGACACCAACTTTTAGTTGTGTCGGTTTCTTATTTAAGAAGAGCCTCTTTAAATACTTTCACGAAAAACATAAAAGAAAGGGTCCTTTTATAAAACAAAAAACCATTTGTAAATAAATTTACAAATGGTTTTTTATTATTATAACAAGTAACAGATTAAGAAACTGCTTTCAATTTCTTAATAGTTGTTTTTGTTAGTTTTCCTTCGGCGTAAGCCTTAGTTACATTTAATTTTTTATCATCGCTGCTTGGCAATTCAAACATAGCATCAGTTAAAATTTCTTCACATAAAGAACGTAACCCTCTAGCTCCTAATTTATATTCGATAGCTTTACCTACAATAAAATCTAAAGCACCATCGGTTATAACGAAATCTACTTCATCCATTTTAAACAGTTTTTTATACTGCTTAATAATAGCATTTTTAGGTTCAGTTAAAATCGCTCTTAATGTTTTAGCATCTAAAGGATCCATGTATGTTAATACAGGAAGACGGCCAATAATTTCTGGAATTAATCCAAAATCTTTTAAATCCTTCGGAATAATATATTGTAATAAGTGGTCTTTATCTACAACATCATCAGAAATTGATGCGCTATACCCTACCGCTTGCATATTTAATCTATTAGAAATTACACGATCAATACCATCGAAAGCACCACCAGCTATAAACAAAATATTTTCGGTGTTAACCTCTATAAATTTTTGATCTGGATGCTTACGTCCGCCTTTTGGTGGCACATTAACAACTGTACCTTCTAATAACTTTAATAAAGCTTGTTGAACACCTTCACCAGAAACATCTCTAGTTATTGATGGATTATCACTCTTTCGGGCAATTTTATCGATTTCATCAATAAAAACAATTCCCTTTTCAGCTTTTTCTAAATTATAATCCGCAGCTTGTAATAAACGCGTTAAAATACTTTCAACATCTTCACCTACATAACCAGCTTCTGTTAAAACAGTAGCATCTACAATAGCTAAAGGTACATTAAGCATTTTAGCAATGGTTTTTGCCATTAAGGTTTTACCTGTACCGGTTTGCCCAACCATAATGATATTACTTTTTTGTATTTCAATATCATCATTTGTTGGCGGCTGCAACAAACGCTTATAGTGATTATACACAGCAACAGACATTACTTTTTTAGTCATGTCTTGCCCGATAATATATTCATCTAAAAACCCCTTTATCTGTAAAGGCTTGCGTAACTTTAATTCTGCAGATAAATCGCTACTATCGCTTTGTTTAGATTCTTCTATAACAATACCATGCGCTTGCTCTATACATCTATCACAGATGTGAGCATCTAATCCCGCTATTAATAGGTTTGTTTCAGGTTTTTTACGACCACAAAACGAACATTCTAATTCTTCTTTTGCCATTCAATCTTCCTTATTTTGACGCTCTAAAACCTCAAGCCTCTTTGTATCAATAATTTAAAGTTAGTGATTTTTTATTAATTACGTGCTAAAATCTCATCGATCATACCGTATTCTTTCGCTTTATCCGATTTCATCCAGTAGTCTCTATCACTATCTTCATATACTTTGTCGTAATCCTGACCAGAATGCTTACTTATAATTTTATAAAGTTCTTCTTTTAAAATTAAAATTTCTCTAGCCGTAATTTCAATATCACTCGCTTGCCCTTGAGCACCACCTAAAGGTTGATGAATCATAACACGAGAATGCGTTAATCCACTACGTTTTCCTTTTGTTCCTGCGCACAATAAAACAGCACCCATTGAAGCCGCCATACCTGTACAGATAGTTGCTACATCTGGTTTAATAAATTGCATAGTATCGTAAATACCTAAACCTGCATATACACTTCCTCCTGGAGAGTTGATGTACATTTGAATGTCTTTATTAGCATCTACACTTTCTAAAAACAAAAGTTGTGCTTGTATAATATTAGCAATATTATCGTCAATTCCTGTTCCTAAGAAAAGGATACGATCCATCATTAATCTTGAAAACACATCTAGTTGAGAGATGTTTAATTGACGTTCTTCTATAATATAAGGCGTCATGTTTTGAGGCATCATACTACTAACAATTTTATTGTAATATGTACTGCTTATTCCTTGATCCTTTATCGCGAATTTTTCAAATTCTTTTGCGTAATCCATATCTATTATATTATTTATTTCGATTAACACGTTATAGACAGATATATCTATGATGTGATAAAAAGTATGTTTTTAATAAAAAGGCGCTTAAATCTAATAGATTTAAGCGCCTAAAGATAAACATTATTTATTTATTTATTTGTCGCCATAAACTTCTTTAACAAAGTTTTCGTAACTCAATTCTTTAACTTCAAGATTTGCTTTTTCTTTGTAAACAGATAATAATTTCTGACTTACTAATTGTTCTGAAATACGACGTGCTTCTTTTTGATCTGATAACACACGAGCAGCAATATCATCCAATTCTTTATCTGAAGGATTCATTTGACCAAATTGAGCCATTTGCCCTTTAATCATCTCTCTTGCATGATTTTTAATATCGTCCATAGTAACTTGCACGTTATTAGCCTCAATTAATTTACCTTCTATTAATTGGTAACGTAAGCTTTTTTCAGACTTCTCATACTCTTCTTTAGCTTGATCCGCATCTATAGGTTGCTCACCTGCAGTTTGCATCCATTTAGTTAAAAACTCAGCTGGTAAATCGAATTTAGTATTTTCAACTAAATGTTCAGTTACATCGTTTAATAACTTCTGATCTGCTTGTTGCACGAATTGCTTTTCAGCATCTTCTTTTATTTTTTCTCTTACTTCTGAAACAGATTTAACTGTACCTTCTCCAAAAAGCTTATCGAATAACTCTTGGTCTAAATCGGCTAATTCTCTTTGGTTAACTTCAGTAATAGTAAAAGATACTTCAATATCTAAACCATGGATTTCATCGTGACCTAATTTTAATGCATGCATTAAATCATGATCATCTTCAAAAAGACCTTTTGTTTTTAATACAATAACATCTCCAGCTTTAGCTCCAACAAATTGCTTAGCAGTTGCTTTTCCTTTAAATTTATCTAAAGTTAAAGTTACTGTATTATTAACTTCTTTTTCTTCGTTTGTGTAAGTTCCAGTAATTTCGCTATCTGCATCAACAACATCTTGAGGAATTAATTTTCCATATTGTTTTTGAATACGCTCAATTTGCTCATCAATCATTTTATCATCAGCAATAATATTATATTGCGTGATTGCTTTTTTACCTTTTAACTCAACCTCAAATTCTGGAGCTAAGCCTAATTCGAATTCGAATGTAAATTTATCACCATCCCAATCAATTTCGTCTTGAGTTTTTGGTAAGGGTTGTCCAAGAACATCTAATTTCTCTTCAGTTAAATACTTATTTAAAGCATCCTGTAAAAGCTTGTTTACTTCATCAACTAAAACGGATTTACCGTATTGTTTTTTCACCATTCCCATTGGCACATGCCCTTTTCTAAATCCAGGAATATTTGCTGTTTTACGGTAATCAAGTAATATTTTTTCAACTTTATCGCTATAATCTTCTTTAGCGATATCTACTTTTACCACAGCATTTAATGCATCAACGTTTTCTCTTGTAATATTCATTTTTAATGATATAAGCCTGAAAAGGCATTTAACAATTAGGTTTAAAACCTTACATTTCTTTTAGTTTCCCTTATTTAATAGGAAAACCGAATTTTAATAAAAAAATAATCTGATTAATTATTAGATATTTTTGCAACTAAAATCGGCATGCAAAAGTACAATATTTTTACATCCCAACAAAGTTTTTAATTTGCTGATTTTATGACGTTTCCTTTACACACAAGACATTACCTCAAGCCATTTTCGATACTAGAGTTTTTATTTGTGCTTATTTTATTATTATCAAGGTTCTATTATGCCTTTTTATCGGTAGTAAAAAAGGATTGCAATATAGATTGAAGGATTGATAAAAGCACACTAAACAATATAGCCCACCAAATATTATCTACAGAAAAACCACTAATAAACTCATCGGCCAGAAGAATAATTAATCCATTAATCACTAACAAAAACAAGCCTAATGTTATAACGGTTACTGGCAGTGTAAAGATGACTAAAATAGGTTTTACTAAAAGGTTTAAAATCGATAATACTAAAGCTACAATTATAGCAGACATATAACCATCTACCTGAACGCCCGAAAGCACATTTGCTAACACAAATACAGCGATAGCATTTACTAAAAGTTTAATTATTGTGTTCATAGTATTTTTATTTTAAGATTCAACAAATTTTATCAAAGCCGCAAAAAAGTCTTTTGGGTTTTCTGCATGCAACCAATGGCCTGCATTTGCAATAGTAACGATTTCAAAATCAGAAAAATGATTTTTAATTATTGCTTCATCACCAACACCAATATATTCAGAGCGATCACCACGCATAAACAATGTTGGTTTATTAAAATTAGAATAACTTGGTAAAGCTTCACCGACTTCTGCAACTTCTTCTTTTAAAACATCAAGATTTATTCTTAATGCTAATTTCCCTTTTTCAATCCAATATAGATTTTTCAATAAAAACTGCCGTGTCCCAACATCATCAACATAACCACTTAACATTTTATCGGCCTCGCCTCTACTTTTAATAACATCAAAATTTAAGGCACTTAATCCCTCTAAAATTCCATCGTGATGCACCGGATAAAAACGCGGAGAAATATCTGCTACTATTAATTTTGAAACCAATTCTGGATATTCGCAAGCAAAAAGCATAGCAGTTTTACCTCCCATAGAATGCCCAAGTAATATAATATCCTTTAAATTATGCGCTTCACAGTACTTATTTAAATCTTCCGCAAGCACTTCATAACTAAAATTAGCATCCCAAAAACTTCTACCGTGATTTCTTTGATCTACCAAATGAACCTCGAAACCCTGTTCGGAAAGATGTTTTCCGTGTGTTTTCCAATTATCACTCATACCCAAAAAACCATGTAGAATTACAAATGGCTTTCCTTCTCCTAATATATTTGAATATAACAACTCTTTTTCTTCCATAAACTACTATTAATCCTTAAAACAGAAAACTATTATTTCATTGCTTAACAAATTAAAAATAAACTGCGACTGTAACTAAACCCTATTTAAGCTTTCTTAAATACATCTGGATTACATTCTCTACACCCAAATATAAACTTTCGGCAATTAAAGCATGACCAATAGACACCTCTAATAATCCTGGGATATTTTGTTTAAAAAACTCAATATTCTCTAAAGATAAATCGTGACCAGCATTTATACCCATACCTAAATTATTAGCCAATTCGGCACTTTCAAAATAAGGTTTAATAGCTCCTTTATTTCCTAAACCATATTGGTGCGCAAAAGCTTCGGTGTATAGTTCTACTCGATCGGTACCTGTGGCTTTCGCTCCTTCAATTTGTTCCAAAACAGGATCTACAAAAATGGAGGTTCTAATACCGTTATTTTGGAATTCCTTAATCATATCAACTAAAAAATCTTTATGTTTTATAGTATCCCAACCTGCGTTACTCGTTATAGCATCAACCGCATCGGGCACTAAGGTAACCTGTGTAGGTTTCACTTCTAAAACTAGTTTTAAAAATGATTCCACAGGATTGCCTTCAATATTATATTCCGTGTAAACTTCTGGTTTTAAATCACGTGCATCTTGATATCGAATATGGCGTTCATCTGGTCTTGGATGTATAGTAACACCCTCTGCACCAAATCGTTGTACATCTCTAGCAAACTCAACAACATTAGGCACATCACCACCTCTAGAGTTTCTTAATGTCGCTATCTTATTTATATTAACACTTAACTTTGTCATAAATACATTTTAAAAAACAAAAATACAAAGTAGAACAAGCATAATTGCTATTTTTTTGATTAATTTGCATACCTATTAAAAGGCGTTATGGAACTTTCAGAATATATTATAAACGATATAAAACCACTTAAAAACACTAGTAAAATTAGTGAACTACAATTACTGTTTAATCAGTTAACGTTTTCACATATTCCAGTGTCAGATGAAAACGGCACCTATTTAGGCTGTTTTTCAGAAACCGATGCCCATTGTTTCGATAGTGAAAAACCATTATCGGAATATCAATATACATTCGGAGATTTTTTTGTGCGAGACACTACCGTTTGGCTAGATGTTTTAGAAGCATTTGCTAAAAACTCAACCAACATCATGCCCATTTTAAGTGAACAAAACAAATACTTAGGCTATTACGAACTTAACGATGTTATCAACATGTTTAGCGAATCGCCTTTTTTCTCTGAACCTGGAGGTATTTTAGTAGTCGAAAAATTGATTAACGATTATTCTTTTAGCGAAATTAGCCAAATTGTAGAATCTAATGGCGGTAAACTACTTGGTGCTTTTGTTTCAAAAATGAATAGTGATTTAATTCAAGTTACACTAAAAGTAGGTAATACGGGACTAAACGATATCATTCAAACCTTTAGACGGTACAGCTACAATATTATTTCTGGCCATGCGGAAGACAGTTATATTGAAAGCCTAAAAGAACGATCGGATTATTTAAACAAGTACTTAGACATATAATTTATGAAAGTTGCAATTTTTGGACGCTTTTACAACAAAACCACTACAACTTCAGTAGAAACACTGCTACATTATTTACTGAAAAAAGAATTCGATGCCTATATAGAAACCGAATTTTCGAACCTCGTTAAAAGTGAATCAGAAAACGAAAGCGACTATACATCTTTTAAAACCTTCGACAAACTCGATAACTCATTCGATTTGCTAGTAAGCATTGGTGGCGATGGTACTATTTTACGTGCCATAACCTATGTTAAAAATCTGGATATACCTATAATAGGTATCAACACAGGACGTCTTGGTTTTCTAGCCACCATACAAGTAAACCAAATAGAAAACGCCATGCAAAATATTATTGATGGCAACTATAAAATTTCTGAGCGCACCTTATTATCTGTAGAAACATCCCCGGAAAACGACGATATACTGTCAATGAATTTCGCATTAAACGAAATTGCAGTAAGTCGAAAAAATACCACATCAATGATAACCGTAGAAACTTATTTAGACGGCGAACTCCTAACCTCCTATTGGAGCGACGGCCTCATTGTATCAACACCAACAGGTTCTACAGGCTACTCACTAAGTTGTGGTGGGCCAGTAATAACACCAGGAGCCAACAGTTTTGCACTAACACCTATTGCACCACATAATCTAAGTGCAAGACCTTTAATAATACCAGACTCTACAGAAATACGCCTAAAAGTAAACGGTCGCGAAGAGCAACATTTAGTATCCCTAGATTCTAGAATTGCAACCCTAGACAATGGCACGGTAATCACCATAAAAAAAGCAGATTTCAGAATAAAAATGATTGATTTACCAAGCGAAAGTTTCCTTGTTACCCTTAGAAAAAAACTACTTTGGGGAGAAGATAAGCGGAATCAATAATTTTTTTGGCGTTACCACAAGGGTCGGGCTTTCCGCTATATCTTTGTTTGTGCCTCATTCATTTCTGCATACCATTAAAGCCTAGTCAACAAAATAAGTTAAGTCCATATTAATATGAATTAAGGCTAGCACAAAAAAGTATGCCGCATCAATCCCTAACGCACATATTTGCCATTGTTTGTTTTTTTTTAAAGTTAGCGCAACTTTACAATAGCCACTTATTCTCAAGCTTAAAATATATGTTTTTGTGCATAGCAGCAAAATGAATATCATCTCCAACCAAAACAATAATTTTAAATTAAAACAGTTTTACAACCATACTGTTAACCTCAAATTATAACAGTCCATACTTATTTATTATATTTGCAAACTTTTAAACATCTATGAGATATTTAATCATATTGACATTAAGCCTACTAAGCACCCAAATAAACTTCGCTCAAATTAACGAAATTGGCGTATTTGTTGGGGGCAGTAATTTAATAGGAGACGTTGGGCCAACCAAATTCATAGCACCAAACACACCTAGTTTAGGACTTCTATATAAATGGAACAGAAGTAGACGACACTCTTACAGGTTTTCCGTAATATATTCCGATTTAAAGGCAAAAGACAGTGATTCTGACGATCCTCGACGTATACAGCGTGATTATTCAATAGATTCAAACCTATTAGAAATTTCGGCAGGTATGGAATTTACTTTTATGGATTTCAACCTTCATTCTGGAGAAACAATAGGAACACCTTACTTATTTAGCGGTATAGCAGCTACACAATACAGCCTAACTTCTTTCTCAAACGGATCCCAAAGCGGTAAAGACTGGACCATGGCAATACCAATGGCAATAGGCTACAAAACAAATATACTAGGTAACTTTATCCTTGGTTTTGAAGTTGGAGCTCGGTACACCTTTACAGACAATATAGATGGTAGTTTCCCTGAAAGCTCTAACAACCAACAATATCAATTCGGAAATATTAATAATAACGATTGGTATACCTTTACAGGAATTACATTAACTTACACATTCGGGATTAAACCCTGCTATTGTTACGATTAAAATGGACTTAAAAGAAAACATACAACTCAAAAAATTACCTAAGCATATTGCCATAATTATGGATGGTAATGGGCGTTGGGCTAAACAACAAGGTATGCTTAGAGCATTTGGCCACGAAAATGGCACAAAATCTGTACGCACCACGGTAGAAGCTTGCGCAGAATTAGGTGTAGAAAACCTAACACTATATGCCTTTTCTACAGAAAACTGGAACCGACCAAAACTAGAAGTACAAACTTTAATGAAGCTTTTAGTTTCCGCATTAAGAAAAGAAATTAAAACACTTCAAGATAATAATATTAAGCTTACAGCAATTGGGAATTTAACTACATTACCGAAAAAAGCATACAAAGAATTGCATGAGGTAATAGATAAGACCAAGACCAACTCTCGCATGACCTTAACCTTAGCACTTAGCTACGGATCTCGCGAAGAAATCATAAATACTGTTAAGGAGATTAGTATTAAAGTTAAAAATAATATAATTTCGCCCGAAAATATTGAAGAATCAATTATTAATGAGCATCTTTACACGCAAAATTTACCCGACGTAGATTTGTTAATAAGAACCAGTGGGGAGCAACGCATAAGTAATTTTTTGCTTTGGCAAATTGCTTATGCCGAATTATATTTTACAAATGTACTTTGGCCCGATTTTACAAAGCAACATTTGTATGAAGCTATTATTGAATATCAAAAAAGAGAACGACGATTTGGGAAAACAAGTGAACAACTTAGTTAATTTATTAGCTTTTAAAACATCCGCCAAATGCTATTTAGCATTATTACTTTTAGTAAGTTGTTTTAATATCCAGGCTCAAGATTTAGATTACAAAAACGGTAAAACGTATACTTTAGGAAAAATTACCGTTTCCGGAAACACCAGCTTTAGTGAGCAAACTATTGTTGCCTATTCCGGTTTAAGTAAAGGAAAAGACATTAAAATTCCTGGTGAAGACATTCGTGATGCTATTAAAAAGCTTTGGAAATCTAACCTTTTTAGTGATATCGAGGTTTTTATCACCAATATTGAAGACGATGTAGCAACTTTAGAAATTCATCTATCTGATTTACCACAACTAAACGACCTGAAAATCAATGGCGTTAAAAACGGTAAAAAAGAAGGGATTATAGAAGACAACAAACTTAAAAGAGGTGTAAAAGTTACCGAAAACCTTTTAACGACTACAAAAAACTACCTAACAAGTAAATACAAAAAGGATGGTTTTTTAAACACCAAAGTACATATTAACACCATTGATGTAAAAGATTCTATCCAAACGAGTAGAGTAAATATGGTACTTAACATTGATAAAGGTGAAAAAGTTAAAATTGACGATATTATTTTTAGTGGCGATTCTGTTTTAAGCGAAAAACAGCTTAGAAAAAGCATGAAAAACACGAAGAAGAAAAACCCAATTCGTTTATTAAAACGCTCAAAATATATTGAAGAAGATTATAAAGAAGATTTAGTTAGCTTAATCGATACTTATAAAGAGAACGGTTATAGAGATGCTCGTGTATTATCAGATAGTATTATTATTAAAAATGACAAAACGGTTTCTCTTAAAATCAATTTAGAAGAAGGAGAAAAATACACGTTTGGTGATATTACTTTTATTGGTAACACAATATACTCTAACCAACAATTAAGTCGTTTATTACGAATTGATAAAGGTGACACCTATGATGGTGTTACACTTGCAAAACGTATAGCAGATGATACAAAACCAGATGCTAACGATATTACAAACTTATACCAGAACAACGGTTATTTATTCTCAAATATTAACGCCGTAGAAGTTAGCGCCGATAACAACGTTATCGATATGGAAATTAGAATAACAGAAGGAAAACCTGCTTATTTTAATAGTGTATCTGTTGTTGGAAACGATAAAACAAACGATCACGTAGTATATCGCGAGATCCGTACACGTCCTGGCCAATTATATAGTAAAGCCAACGTGGTGCGTACAGTAAGAGAGCTTGGGCAACTAGGGTTCTTTGATGCTCAAGAAATTACTCCAAATTTTAACAACCCTAATCCAAACGAAGGTACTATCGATATGGAATATGTAGTTAAAGAAACCGGATCTAGCCAAATTGAATTACAAGGTGGTTATGGTGGCGGAGGCTTTATTGGAACTTTAGGATTATCATTCAACAACTTTTCAATAAAAGATATCTTTAAGAAAGATGCATATAAACCAATACCAATGGGTGATGGTCAAAAATTAGCGTTACGTTTACAAGCCAGTCAATTTTATCAAACGTATAGTTTCTCATTCTCTGAGCCATGGTTAGGAGGAAAACGCCCGGTACAATTCTCGACATCTTTATCACATACTAAACAATTTTTATACGATAACTCTACCTTTAGAGCAGATAAAAGCAGAAGTTTCAATATTACAGGTATTACTTTTGGTTTAGCTAAACGTTTAACTGTTCCAGATGATTTCTTCGTATTATCTCAATCTGTATCTTACCAACGTTACGATTTAAATAATTACAACACAGGTTTATTTACCTTTGGAGATGGTTTTTCAAATAACTTATCTTATTCTATTGGTTTAAGTAGAAATAATACAAGTGTAGACCCTGTTTACCCTATAGAAGGGTCTAGCTTCTCTGTAACGGCAAAAGCATCTTTACCTTACTCTTTATTTAACGGAACAGATTACTCGGAGTTAAAAGAAGAATATGACGATTTAGACCTTACAGATGCTGACGACTTTGAAAGAGCTGGAGAAATAGACCAAGAACGTTATAACTGGTTAGAATTTTACAAAGTAAACTTTAAAGGAACTTGGTATACTCAAGTTGCTAAAGATTTAGTATTAAGACCTAATGTTGAATTCGGATTCTTAGGTGCTTATAACCAAGACAGAGGTGTCATTCCTTTCGAAAGATACTTTTTAGGTGGTGATGGATTAGCAAACTATAGCTTAGATGGTAGAGAAACTGTGCAACTACGTGGTTATCCTAACCAATCACTTTCTAGTGAAGATGGTGGTTCTATCTACAATAAATTCTCTTTAGAATTACGTTACCCAATTACATTAAAAGCATCTGCTAAAATTTATGCTTTAGGATTCGTAGAGGGTGGAGCATCATTTGATAATTTTAGAGATTACAACCCGTTCGATTTAAAACGTTCCGCTGGTTTAGGTATTCGTATTTTCATGCCTGCATTCGGATTATTAGGTATCGATTTTGGTCATGGATTTGATTCAATTGATGATAGCGGTGTTAAAAACGGATGGGAAACACACTTCATTATTGGTCAACAATTTTAACCCATAAATTATTTTGGCACGATATTTTCTATTAACACTTTAATGATTTGAATAAGAATTGAAATTTTTAAGATTAAATTTCGTTAATTTTGAAATGAGCAATTAAAAATTTTCCATAACGGTGAAAATGTTTATTTTGCGAGTTCCATCTGAACAATTAGAAATTAATCAGATAAAACAACAATTCAAGGAGTGACAGCAACAAAAGTAATAGTCTGTCGTTTTTAGAATTTATAACACATAAATGATAAAAATATTTTAAACAGATGAAAAACAACGTTCTTTTTTTATTGACCCTAGTTTTTATGTTGACTCTATCCGTACATGCGCAACGAGGTGTAAGTCTTGCCTATATCGATAGTGAATATATTTTAGAAAACGTACCGGAATATCAAGAAGCGACCGCTCAATTAAATGAGAAAGCTGACAAGTGGAAAAATGAAATTCAAGCACAATTAGCTACTGTTGAACAAAAGCGCAAAGACTTGAGTAACGAAAAAGCCCTTTTAACAGCTGAATTAATTAAAGAGCGTGAAGAAGATATTTCGTTTGAAGAAAATGAAATTTTAGACTACCAGCAAAAAAGATTTGGACCTAATGGCGATTTATTTATTCAAAAAAGACAATTGATGCAGCCGGTTCAAGATCAAATATTTGCAGCAGTACAAACTATAGTTGCCGCAAGAAAATATCAATTGGTATTAGATAAAGCAAACGGTGGTATGCTATATGTCGCAAATTCTTTAGATATTAGCGACCAAGTATTAAGAAGTATAACTAGAACATCAAAAAGAACACAAGCACAATCTAAAGCTGAGCGTAGAGCTGCAGAACAAGAAGATACTGTTCCAGAAGTGAATTTAGAACTGGAAGAGCGACAAAAAATATTAGACGAAAAAAAGGTTGAAAGAGAAAGTGCTCTTGAAGCCGCAAGAAAAAAGAAATTAGACGCTAGAGAAGCTAAAGTAAAAGCTGCCGCTGATAGACGACAAAAAATATTAGATGATCGAGAAAAAGCAAAACAAGCACGATCAGGAACTGAAGAAGAAACAGAAGCCACTACAGAAAGTATTCAAGGTGAAGCAAAAAGTACAGCTACAAAAGTTGTCGAGGGAGAAACAAAAACGAAAGCTGAATTACTTGAAGAAAACAGATTAAAAAAATTAAAAGACCGCGAGGAACGTAAAAAAGCATTAGAGGCGAAAAGACAAAAAATACTAGAAGATCGCCAAAAAGCAAAAGACAGTATAAACAAAAATTAATAATTTATAACACACAAATACTATTTACAAATGAAACATTTTAAAACACTTTTATTAGCAACTGCATTATGTATTGGAACAATAAGTTTCACACAAGCTCAAAGTAAAGTTGCCCATATAAACACACAAGAATTAATTAAAGCGATGCCAGAGATGAAAACGGCTCAAGCAGAATTAGAAGCTTTAAGCAAAACATACCAAACAGATATGCAAGGTTCTGTTACTGAATTTCAAAATCTACAAAAACAATACGAAGCTGAAGCTAAAACTAAAACGGACGAAGAAAACCAAAAACGTATTTTAGAATTACAAGAAAAACAACAACGTTTACAAACTTTTCAACAAGATGCGCAAAAAGATTTGCAAGCAAAAGAAATAGCTTTGTTACAACCTATAACAGAAAAAGCTAAAGCAGCTATTTTAAAAGTGTCAAGAGCACAAGGATTTGATTATGTTTTAGACTCAGGAGTTGGCGTAACTATTCTTGCCGACGGTAAAGATTTATTAAACGACGTAAAGAAAGATTTAGGTATCTAAATTCTTTTTAAAACTATAAAAAAACCTGTAAATTAAATTTTACAGGTTTTTTTATGCTTAAATTTTAATGGAACAATAATATTTTTAGGTCTAATTAAACCACACTGCATAGCCTTGGCGGCGCAATTCTAAAGCTAAAACACGCTCCATTTTTAAAGCATCACTTCGTGTAGTAATTGGATCTATATGATTATATAAACTCGGCCGTAAATAAGCGCCATACTTCTCTACAATATTAGCAGACAGCTTGTGCCCTTTCTTATTTCTATAACCCGTTTTATGCTGTATAAAACGCTCTTTAGGTGTTTTACTTGTCATACCAACATACACACATTGCAACACCCCATTAAACTGAGGATTTGCCGCTCTAAATTTCGCGTTTTCTGTATAAGCACGTTTTGATAATTCGATAACATAAATTCTATAAGGCATAAAATTAAAACAGTTAATTGGATGAAATTAAAATTCTTGCATAGTCCAAAAGCAAAAAGTTCAGCTTAAATTTAAGCTGAACTTTTTAAATAAACACTATAAAACTAATGTTTAATGTTTATCCTCGTCATGATCACTATCTTCTTTCTCATCCTTATGTTCATCAATAACATCATTATCTCTATAGCGACAGCAAGGATGAACGGTTGCGTAAGCTTCGTCTGTTGCTTTAAGTTCCATAATATCATGGCCAACTCCTAAAACATGAGATTTAATAGAGTCTAAATTCGTTTTCCTCGCGTCATAAATTAAACTCAATTCGTGAGTTTTCACACTCCAAACTGCAGACTTAACACCCTTTGTTCTAATAGCTGCTTTTTCTATTCTAGCTTTACACATCGTACAAACTCCATCCACTTCTATAGAAGCTCTTTCATTTTTATTCTGTGAAAAGGTTAATGTTGTTGTTACCAGTAATGCAATAATTAGTAGTTTTTTCATAATATCTATTTTTAAAAAGTTGTTCTTTATTAAATTATTTTAAATCGTAATCCCATATAGTAATTAGAACCAAAAATTGGACCATAAACAAAAGTTGAATCAAAATTAGGTCCAAATGGATCGTCTGCCCCCAGAACAGGGTTATCTTGCCTAACATTAGTTATATTTTCGCCACCTAAATAGACTTCAAACTTTGGAGAAAACACATGTGTTATTTGTGCGTTTAAAGTTCCAACCGTTGGCGAGTATTCGGGTAACTGGTATTGCAAAGGATTTGATAATGTAGATGAAAAACGTTGCTGGCTTATCCAGTTAAAAGTAGCGTCGAATCTCCAATGCGAACTGTTTTCACCCTTCTTAAGTGTTTCGTATGATGCATTTGCAAAAAAACGATTTTTTGGAACTAGCGGTTTTTCTAACTCTCCAGCTTTATAAGCGGTTTTAACATCATAAAATTTGTAAGCCAAACGTAAATCAAAACTTTCAAATATGTTGTAATTTAATTCTACCTGAAAACTATTAGCATAACTTTTCCCTTCCAAATTATAAAAACTTATTTCCTGAGGATTTTCATAATCCACAACTACTTGATTTTTAAAATCGGTTTTATAATAATCTAAAGTAATATCTGCTTTTCGTCCAAATAAATTAAACCCTTGAAGGTATGATACGCCGTAATTCCATGCCACTTCGGGATCCAAGCCGTATATATTTCCTCCCGAACTTAAAATATTTATATTTCTAGAAGTTGCAAACATTTGCTGATTTTCGGTAAAAATATTAGCACTTCGCTTGCCTCGTCCAAAAGAAGCTCGAAAAGCCGATTTCTCCCATGGTGTATAGCGCGCATGTACTCGTGGTGTTACAAAGTTACCTAAAAGATTATGATGATCAACACGCAAGCCAGCGGTTAAGTTCAATTTATCTAAATTGTCAAAATTATATTCAAAAAAAGCACCAACCGAATGTTCCTTGCGTCCATAATCTGTTAAATTAACCAGCTCATCATAATGATCATAAGTATAACTAACTCCTGTTTTTACCTTATGCCTAGAATCGCTAATAATAGTGTTATAAATAGCATTCGCATACAAACTATTGTGTGTAATATCATATTGATTCAATCCGAAATACGAATCCTGAACATGGTGACTAAATGCTGTTTGAACTCCAATACTTTGGTACGGAATTTCTGGATTTACATAACCCAACTTTGCTGAAACCTCGTAACGCTTTGTATTAATTTCACTTCCCCAAACTTCATTACCCGTTAAAACGTGGCTTGATGTTAGCCTATCTGTATCGGGATTATAATTAATTTCCCCCATTTGCTTTTCGTCGTTTAAAACCTTCAAGTTTATAAAACTCACAAATCCTTTTTCCAAATCTGTATACTGCCAACGATTCATCACGTTTATCTGGTTATAGAGTGGCATATCCAAAAAATTATCATGGTTAACATCATGTTTTTCGTTATGCGTATTTCCGTGTATATACAACCCTGTACTCCACTTATCGGACACTTGGGTGTTAATATGCGTATTCAATTCAAAACGCCCAGCAATATTTCCGAACAAGTTTACAAAAAGCTTACTATCTGTAGTTGGCTTAACCAATTCAGCATTAATCTGGCCTGCAATACTTTCGTAACCATTAACCACAGAACCGGCTCCTTTGGTAATTTGTATACTTTCTACCCAAGTTCCTGGAATAAAACTTAATCCAAAAGCTTGCGATGCTCCACGAATAGATGGTATATTTTCTGTTGCAATCAAAATATAAGGACTTGTAAGTCCGAGCATTTTAATTTGTCGCGTACCAGAAACGGCATCTGCAAAATTAACATCTATAGACGGGTTGGTTTCAAAACTTTCGGCCAAATTACAGCAAGCCGCTTTTAAAAGCTCGTCGCTACTAACCGTAAACACATTCTGCGATTGCATATAAGATTTAGAAGTAGCCTGATTTCTAGATGTTAATGTAACCACATCTAAATCACTTGTTGGGTTTAACCAATGCTTAATAGGTTTAGCGGAATTCACTAAAATTGTATCCGTTTTAAAACCCACATAGCTTACCACCAATTTTTTATAATTAGTTTCATAAGGCAAACTAAATTCACCATCAATATTAGTAACCGCACCAATACTCGTATTAAGCCAATATACATTAGCTCCCGCTAAGCCTAGTGGCGAATTATTTTCGTTTGCTTCCAAAATAGTTCCTGTTAATTTTTCTTGCGAAAACAGAACTATCGGAAAGTATAACATGATATATATTATATTTTTCATATTTATTTTTATAAGAATTTTGAAAACATCAATCCTTTAAACAGTCATAATTAGCATAACAATCACAATGCTGTTTTCAAGAAAAAAGTTTTTTTGTAGACAAAAAACACCCGTAACTTTATAAGTATGTGTTATTTTTTGAATTTATTTGAGTAATTCTAGCGCGTAATGAATTATACGCTTTCGCGGAAAAAACAATGATCCGGTTTATCAAATAATAAAAACTTGGTCTAATACCAGAATATCGGTAACCAAATTGGGTGGAGAATAATTTCTATGAGGAATAATTTGTTTTTCTAAACCATCAAAAAGATTAATAAACGAAAAACTTAGAGCTGTAATAAACTGCTGATGGCTAAAATCTAAATCATCGAAAGATGAAAATTTTAATTCTTTTTGCCCTTTTACAACATCAACCTCATCTTTACAACAGGATTTATTTTTCAGAATTACTCCGGAATCCATGCCGCATTTTTGAGTCTCAGAAAACAAAGACACATCAATTAAAACATCGCCACAAAAGTGCTTTTCAATGGTAAAAGATACCGTTGAAAATAATACTAAAAATGTCATTAGTATCGAAAAGCATTTATGTAAAAATAATTTTATCACTGCGCAAAATTACAAAAAACTAAAGTTCAATTTACCTGTTTCTCTTTCTTTAACATTTAAGAACAAGATTTTTCTATTATTTTGAAGAATGATTTATAAAACACACACCATTTAAGACGGCTTTTTTTATACCTTTGCATCATGCAAGAACAAACACAAATTTTTGGTATTAGAGCCATTATTGAAGCCATAAACGCTAACGAAACTATTGATAAAGTATTTCTTCAAAAAGGGTTGGACGGCGATTTATTTAATGAGTTAGAATCTTTATTGAATAAAAAATCGGTTAACAAATCTTATGTTCCTGTAGAAAAACTGAATAGATTAACCAAAGGAAATCACCAAGGTGCTGTTGCCCAAATATCTCCAATTGAATTCCATGATATGGAAACTTTAATTGAAGAGGTTAAGCAATCGGGAAAAACACCTCTCTTTTTATTGCTCGATCAAATAAGTGATGTGCGTAATTTTGGTGCTATTATCCGTACGGCTGAATGTACTGGGGTTAACGGTATAATTATTCAGAAAAAAGGTGGCGCACCAGTAAATGGCGACACTATTAAAACCAGTGCTGGCGCTGTGTTTAAAATCCCAATTTGTAAAGTAGACCATATTAAAGATGCTGTATTCTACATGCAAGCATCGGATATAAAAGTAATTGCTGCAACCGAAAAAACAAACGATACTATTTACGATGTTTCTTTTGTTGAACCTTGTGCCATTATTATGGGCTCGGAAGGTCGAGGAATTAACCCTTCAACTTTAAAAGTTGTTGATGCTAAAGCAAAATTACCTCTATTAGGTGAAATTGAATCGCTAAACGTTTCTGTGGCTTGTGGTGCTTTTTTATATGAAGCTGTTAGACAGAGAATGGTAAAATAAAGCTATTCTACTTTTAATGAGTTCGAAAACACCAATAATAAAACAAACCAACTGGATCGCATCGGTTATTCATTTTTTAATAATGGGTGTGATAATACTTCTTTGGTATCTATTAGATCCTAAAAACGGCATTTTTTATGGAGCTTTAACCTATTTATTAATTTCCTATTTATTAAGAAATTTTATACCTAGAGATCATAGAAAAGGTGTAAAGGAAACTAAATTAGAGAAATTTGAAGAAGCCATACCCTACTTTGAAAATAGTTATGCTTTTTTCAAAAAACATGAATGGATTGACAAGTATCGTATTATAATTCTATTAAGTCCTTCTAAAATGTCTTACCCAGAGATGGCATTAGCAAATATTGGTTTTTGTTATGGACAAATTGGTAATGGAAAAAAATCTAAAGTTTACTACGAAAAAACACTAATGGAATTTCCAGAAAGCGGGCTAGCTAAATCTGCATTAAAACTTATTAATGCAGCTGAAAAAAATGAACACTAAAAATATTGATAGTGGCTATAATTCTTTATTTTCTTTAAAAATATAAGTTATTGTTAGTGGCTCCTCCTCTGCTTCTGGTTCTTCTTGAGTTTCTACGAAATTTCCGTTTTCATCAAAATGTTGTAAAAACGGATCGTTTTCTTCGTTATAATTTTCTTGTTCCCAAGCGTATCCCTTTGGTTTTGCTATTTCTTTTCTAAAGAAAAGTGCAAAGGCTAAACCTGTTATTAATCCAGAAAGATGACCTTCCCAAGACACACCATCTTCTAAAGGAAAGGCATACCAAATCATGCTACCATAAAGAAAAATAACTAAAAGCGACAATGCAATAAGTCTATAATGTTTTGCAAATACGCCTTTAAAAAAGGTAAAACTCACTAAAACATAAATGAGTCCGCTCGCTCCAATATGGTATGAAGGTCTCCCAATACACCAAGTTAAAAATCCTGATATTAGAATACCTAACAATATAACACGCCAAGCTATTGGGCGATAAAAATAAAACAACGCTGTGGATAGCACAAAAAGCGGAATAGTGTTATGGTAAATATGTTCGATATTACCGTGTAAAAACGGGCTAAAAACAATACCTCGAAGTCCTTTTAAGGTTTGTGGATAGATGCCATATTTACTTAAATTGAATCCGAAACGGACTTCGAACCAGAATACGAGCCAAATAATAAGCACAAAAAACACCGGGTATGCAATAACTCCTGGTGAGAATTTAAAATGTTCGTGCTCTTTCATGATGATGAATATAGCAAATAATTAACCAACTTATGGTGATGTGCTAAATTGGCAGATTGGCTCGCGTGAGGGATTGAACGGTATGTTTGAGCTCCCGACCTTAGGAGGAGCGAGTAGTGAAAGCCCGACCCTTTTCGGGGCACGCCCAAAAAATGTAAAAATTGGCTATTGAAGTATTCTAATTTGACGAGAATTTACTTTAATTTTACAGTTATGAACGCACCTTTAGCAGAACGATTACGCCCACATACTTTGGAAGACTACGTGAGTCAAGCACATTTGGTGGGCAAAAATGGAGCATTAACACAACATATAAAACAGGGATTAATTCCGTCGATGTTATTTTGGGGACCACCCGGCACGGGAAAAACCACGTTGGCGAATATAATTGCTGCCGAATCTGGGCGTCCGTTTTACACATTGAGCGCCATAAACTCGGGCGTTAAAGATATTCGAGAGGTTATTGATAAAGCCAAACAAAGTGGTGGATTATTTACTACAAAAAATCCTATTTTATTTATTGATGAAATCCATAGGTTTAGTAAATCTCAGCAAGATTCGTTGTTACAAGCGGTTGAAAAGGGATGGATTACACTTATTGGTGCCACTACTGAAAATCCAAGTTTTGAGGTGATTCCGGCACTTTTATCGCGTTGCCAAGTATATATTTTAAATGCTTTTGATAAAACGGATTTAGAAACGTTGCTGACGCGTGCTATTGAAAAAGACGCCTTTCTATCTAAAAAAGACATTACCTTAAAAGAAACAAGTGCTTTGTTACGCATTTCGGGTGGTGATGGACGGAAATTATTAAACGTTTTCGAGTTGCTTGTAAATAGTTTTGGCGAAGATAAAATTATCATTACAGATGAAGTGGTTTTAGACAGAGTGCAGAACAATACGGCGCGCTACGATAAAACGGGTGAGCAACATTATGATATTATTTCGGCCTTTATAAAATCTATTCGAGGTAGCGACCCAAACGGAGCTGTTTATTGGTTGGCTAGAATGATTGAAGGTGGTGAGGATGTGAAATTTATTGCTAGACGGTTGCTTATTTCGGCATCTGAAGATATTGGGAATGCCAACCCTACGGCATTGGTTATTGCTAATAATACCTTCCAGGCTGTGAGCACTATTGGGCATCCAGAATCGCGAATTATACTTAGCCAATGCGCTACTTATTTAGCCTGTTCGGCAAAAAGTAATGCGGCTTATATGGCTATTGGAAACGCCCAACAATTAGTAAAACAAACTGGAGATTTGGGTGTGCCTATTGAACTTAGGAATGCGCCAACCAAACTAATGAAAGAGCTTGGTTATGGCGATAATTATAAATACGCACACAACTACAAAAATAATTTTGCTGAGCAAGAATTTTTACCAAAAGAGATTGAAAATACCAAGTTTTATGAACCTGGAAACAATGCTCGAGAAAATGCACACCGCGACTTTTTAAAGCAACGTTGGAAGGATAAATACGGTTATTAAAAAAACTTCTCTAAACAAAAAATCCTGCCGGACTATAAAAGCCCAACAGGATTGTATATTATTAAAAGTATTACTTTACTTATTTCTTCTCGGCTAAACCACGTGTTAACCAGCCTCTTCTATTGGCTGTTGCTATAGCGTATGGTGTTATCCAGAACAAACCAAAAGTGTACAAAATACTATATGTATATGCCCAAAAACCTTGAGATGTTTTATACTGTTTTGTAAAGAATAACAACGAAAATGTTGATAAAATCAAAATACTTACTAGTGTAGACCCTAAAAATAATAAAGGATGAACTAGTACAAAAAACAGCATAAAAATTAATAATGGATAACTCATTAACAGTTTCGAAAATTGACTAATAAACAATAATCTTGTTCCAAATTTTGGTCCTTCTCTAAAATCTGTAAATACATATTTAGCCATTGCTAAGTTTTCGCGCACATTACTACGTCCCCATCTGATAAACATTTTATATAAGCCTAAATATTCCTCTGGCACATTGGTATAAGCTACTGCATTTTTTTGAAACAATACATGTTTACCTTGTTTTAAAATCATGTTGGTCATAGCTCGATCTTCCCCAATATCCGATGGTTGTCCCATAAACTGTTGGTTAATCCACTCTGGTAAACATTTAAAAACAG
This sequence comes from Algibacter sp. L1A34, assembly GCF_009796805.1. Lineage (NCBI taxonomy): Bacteria > Pseudomonadati > Bacteroidota > Flavobacteriia > Flavobacteriales > Flavobacteriaceae > Algibacter > Algibacter sp. L1A34. Next base: position 643,378 of record NZ_CP047029.1, read on the forward strand.
CTTTAGCTCTATAGGCTGCTAATGCGCCAGGTGTACATAAAACCGATTTTAAATTGCTTTCTGCAGAACGAACAAACTCGAAACTTACATCGAGCATTTTTGGTAATATTGCTTTTTTATTGTTTAAAACTCTAATATTACCAGCAACAGCTCCACAATCTTCATCTTCTAAAAATGGACTAACTAAGTTTCTAAGCGTATCTTCCGTTACAATAGAATCACTATCAACGGTTACAAATATTTCTCCTGTACCTAAATGAAAACCACGGTATAAAGCATGACGTTTTCCTTTATTTTCTGGTTGCTTGCATATTTCAAGACGATCCCCAAGTTTTTCTTTGGCTTTTTGCATCCAACTCCAAGTATCATCTAAGCTACCATCATCTATAGCTAAAAGTTGCATTTTATTTTCAGGATAGTCACTTTCTGCTAAACTCATTAAAGTATCCCAAACTTGTTTACCTTCATTGTAAGCTGGTACAATTACTGTAACCGTAGGGAGTTCATAATCTACAACAGATTCAACTGGTTTATATTTTAAATAATTATATCCGGTATAGATAAAAAACAAAGCCCTGTAAATAAATAATGCCATTGCAGTGAAAACAAAAGTAACACCTAGCGTAGACCCCATATTTACTAAGTTAAACTCTTCGAAATCGTTATGAAAAACAGAAAAAAACCAAACGCCTAAAAGTAACGTTAAAAACGTACTTGCTAATACAATTCGGTTTTGAGGGCTTCCTGTCTTTCCGTTACTATGGAATAGATTATTTAACTTACTAGTAAATGATTTATTTGAAGTATTAATTATAGTATTTGTGTCTGTTTTAAATTCCATATAATAAGTTGATATTAAATTGAAGTAATACCGGATTTACGCTACAAACAAAAGTTTAGACGTTTAAAAACTTATATTTAAGAAAAATTTAATTTTTTGCATGAAATTTAACACCACAAAACAAGGCTTTTAATATAGAAACTTTACTGAAACCTTATGATATTCCCATGAAGGTTATTGGAAGAATTAGTCTGGTAGATGTTGGTTTATTCCTAATTTTATAAGGTATCATCCTTGGGAATTTTTTAAATGTTTTTTTGATGGCTTTAGTAATTTTCTTGTTATCAGAATTTGATTCTAATTTAGAAACCTTTCCGTTTTCGTCTATCGTAATAAATACTCTAACACGATGTCTACCTTTTAGCCCTTCCTTTACAGCAATTTCAGGATCAATATGCTTACTGATAAATTCATAAATCTTTTGATTTGTACACGCATCTCGTTTATAACCTAAACTAATTTTTTCACAACCAGTAAATATGGCCTTCTCTTCTTTTACAGAAAAACTAATCTCTCTTGGCTTACCGTCTTAAGAAATAGCATTAAAACAATAGAGAAAAAGGAATGATGTAAATAATATTTTCATTGTTTTAGTTTGAAATTTTTAAATGAAATTGGTTTTAAAAATTAAAAGATATTATTAAATAAAAAAACAGCAACAATATTTTATAAAATATTGTTGCTGTTTTTTTTATCACCGACTAATAATTAACCGGACTTGAATATAAATGTTTTAGATTTTTTAAAACTTAATATTTAAAAGATTGAGTTTTAATGAGCCATTTTCATGATGCTCAATGAACCATTTATTATCCTTCTTAAAGATAATAGCCGATTTATTTTCAACTAAAAACACATCACTTAATTGCGTGTTATACATACGGTAAAGTACCTTTGGAGAACTATCTACTAACTGGAATCCATTTTTAATAGCCTGTGCATATAAAACACCAGACGCTGAAACCTCAGTAATCGCTACTTGTTCCGTTATAGCAATTGGAGTTTCTACCAGAACTTCTTTTGTTTCAACAACCTCAACCACTTTTTCTTCTTTAAGCGTTTTAATTTCTTCTTTTAATTTTTCTATTTCATTTGATGTAGCAGGTGTTACGGTAACATTAGGTTCTGAAGCAGATAAGGCACCTGCTTTAGGCATATATTTATACCCTAAAGTTTCAAACGAAGAAAAGGCATCACGAATAGCTTCTGTATAAGATTTTTTGTATTCTTTTTCACGACTTTCACCAATTTTAGAAGTATAAACTATTTTGTCATTGCAGTTAGTTAGTTCTACTTTCAGCTTCGTTTTAAACATACCTGGCTCTTTCTGCACATCGGCATCTAGCGCTAAACATCGGTTTCTGGATAAATCTTCTGGATAAGCATCACCTTCAATTAATGCTTGAAAACCATATTTGTTAAGTAAAAATTTCGATAAATCATTCAATTGATATTGATTGGCAGATTTTAAAAAATCGAATTTCTTAGAAACTATAATGTACTTGTAATTATCTAATTCGGTTTGAGAGAATGCACTTGCTATAAATAAACAAGCAAAAATTGTGGTTAAAAATCTAGTTTTCATTTCTTATTAAATATATAATTAAATCCTAATTGTAAAGATACACTTTGCGCATCATATACATTTTTATATTGCAATAAATTATCGGCCATAACATAAAAATTGGCGCCCCAAATGTGTGCCGACATGCCAAGCCCGAGATTATTAAACGAATAAGAATCTACCGTATATGAAGCTTTTAAGCGCAAACCATTAAACACGCGTCTGTAATAATAAGCCGTTAAAGCCATTTGAGGTCTTTTAGGTTGTTTTATTCCGTAGAGTTGTACACCAACAGCGTTTTGGTAACCGGTATCGTCTATAGTGCAATTACAATCTTTACTTTGCTTTTCACCAAAGGCATAATTAAGGGATGCGTTAAATTTTACAGGTCGCCATTTGGTGTATTTTGTTTTAGTTGTATCTACTGTAAATATTTCGTCTAACTCATCTTCAATACCACTCCAGTATTCATCTGCCGTTTGTCCATTTTCCGCTTCAGAAAAAAGTGGATTTATTCCATTATAAGTGTACTTACCTTTAATAGCATAATTTTCAACATCTTTAGAATGGGTTATAAACCCAACGTCAAGTAAACTTGCATCAACACTCCATTGGTCGGTTAATTGATAATTAAAACCTAAATCTACGCCCAAGCCTAAATTACCTCCTAATAAAATCCTTTTTTTAAATTCATCAATATCATTACTTACGTCAGAGTTCTCATCATCGGTTAAACTAGCTATTCCCGAAGTTTGAAGTTTTAAATCGAGATCGAATATGTGATCGTAATAATTATTTTCGCCAGGAACGGTTACAAAACTACCTTTATTTTGGGTTGAATTTATATTTGCTAAACTTGAATAAATTTTTCCACGAACACCATAAGTAAACTGTTCATTCACCTTTTTGTTATAACCTACATGAAGCACAGTAACGGCTTCTGCGGAAACGCTTAAATCGCTAGCATCAAACAATCTATTTATATTACTTTTATTTCCTTCTATTGCAAGTGTAGCGTAATCTTTAGGGAAATACATAATAATATCAAATTCTTGATACATCCCAAAACTTATATATTTGTTTTTTTGATAACTACTACCAAAAGCAAAACCTCCCGAAAAAATTTCTAATTGTTGATTGATGTTAAAAAAATCGTTTGAATCCATGCTATTAACAGCTTTTCTAAATTTTACATTAAAATCAACATTATTATCTGCAAAAACATCATAAACCGTACTTCCTACTACTCCTGCATTAAAATGAATATGTGAAAGCAAAGGAATACCCACATACCAATCGTTAGTTACTTTACCCCCCGGATTTTGTAGCAGGGATTGTGGAATTTCTGAAAATCCATAAAGCAATTGTTTGTTTTGAGAAAACGAAAACAAGCATAATTGTAATGTAAACACTAAAATTAGTTTCCGCATATCTCTATTTGCTTATGTTAAAATAAAATGACGCATACGATATATACTGAATTCTTCCAGGTGTGTTTTCGTCTATAGTTTCTCCTGGTAATAAACGTAATGAAAAATTGATAGTAACTGTTTGTTTTAAGGCAGTAAGTGAGCTCCCCTCAAAAGCTTCTATATAAGTAGTTGTGCTATCTGTATTATCGGGAGCAGCATCTTCATTTACTATAATAGTATGCCGTACCGTACCTGTATCATCTAAAAAATCTACTTGTAATTCAAAAATTCTATTTATTGTATTTTTAGTCTCAAAAACAAACTCTGCTTTTTCTAAATTATCAGCAATAAATTGGTCGTTAAAAAGCTCTACAGATATAAAATCTTGAATAGTACTAGCATTCGCACCACTATCTATAAAACGACTTGCAGGTTCATCGAAATAAACTAAACTAGCTTCTACCGCTGGTGTTAAAACTAAATCATTAACTTGATCTAGATCTATAGCTTCCGTACAAGACATCGCTATTAACCCCATAACGAGCAATAAACTTATTTTACTTTTTATATTTTTTATCATATTGAGTTAAAACGGTTTTAAAACGTTCCTTAGTGTATATGAGTATCATAAATAATGCCTTAAACTCAAAAGCTCACTTATTTGTTTTATATCTTCTTCTAAAACTATGTTATTTATATCAAAAAAAATAACATCCATACCTATGTTTTTTGCACCGATAATATCGGCTTCGAAACTATCACCAATCATAATACTATTTTCTGCTTTAGCATTAGCTAATTCCAAAGCATGTTTAAAAATTTTAGGATTGGGCTTTTTTACACCAACCATTTCAGAGTTTGTAACAGTTTCAAAATAGTGCAAAATATTCGATTTCGCCATTTTTTTATGCTGAACTTCGTCAAAACCATTGGTAATGACATGTAATCGATAATTTTCATTCAAATAATCAAGAATTTCTAAAGTATTATCGAACAGGTAATTGAAGCTTGATAAATATTCAATATAATCATCGGACAGCTTATTAATCAAACCGTGTTCTACCTCAACTCCTAAAACCGAAAAAGCTTCATTTAATCTACCAAAACGCAAAGATTCTTTAGATACTTTGTCTTCTCTATAAAGTTTCCAGTATTTTAAATTTATAGGAACATAGCTTTCCAAAAACTGATTTATTTCAACCTCTATTTTATTTATTTCGAATATTTTCTCGAATGTAAGTGCAGAGTTTCTATCGAAATCCCAAAGTGTATGATCTAAATCGAAAAATACATCTGTAATATTTTTAATTTTCATTATCTACTGAATCTAAAATAACATTAAACAATTCCTTAAAGCCGTTCCATATAGCAAGATCTCCCAAAGTATAATTATGAAAAACAGGAACAAACTCACCGTTAACTCTTTTAACTTCATTTATCACATTGTTCAAAACTCTCTTTTTATCTAATAAAGATTTATTTTTGAGCAAAGCAAAATCCATAACGTGATAAGGACAAATTTTAAGTGGTGTTTGTACTTCATGATCTAAATCGTAAAACAAAAAAGGTGTACACGAACCGGCTCTAAATCCTATTTCGTTTATATAACCCATGGTATAATCCTCCTTTATATTTAACTCAATTAAATTCCTATAAGTTTCGGGTAAATTTAATTTAGAAAAAGATTGTCTCGAAGCTCTTAATGGCCTATTGATAATTTCTTCGATTTTTATTTTTTCCTTTTTCAAAATATCGGCATCATCAATAGCCAAAAAAGATATCTTCAACCCCACATCACTATAGTCTCCTATATGTTTTATTAGCGATATAAATGCCTTATTGTTAGGATTAGCTCCTTTATCGTAAGTAGAATACTCACCTAATAAGAAGAAGAAAACAAACTTAAACTTTGATTGTTTTTGCTTATTTATAAAATATTTAAAAGTATCGAACGGGTCGTGCTTAAAGTTCATGAGAACCATAAAACGCATATAAAGACTTTTTAATCTTAATTTTAAAACATCTTTTATTGTCCCTCCAAAAGTTCGCATAATACCGCTTAACTTATAGCAATACGGATTAGGCACATCTATTACAGGCTTTATCCTGTATGTTTTTACAGGAAATTCGAAATCTGGAAATTGATTCTCTAAAGCTTCTTTAAATTTATAGGCCCAAATATCTACAACAGGTTGGTGGAGGAACTTATGTTTAAAACCTAAACTTTCCGATGCTGTAAACCTGCCAAACTCATCTTTTACATGTGGCAAATACTCTTCGTACCTAGACAGCAAATAAAATGAGGCTGCAAAAACATCAAAAGGAATCGCACTTTTATCTCCATTGAAAAAAAAGCATTTGCTATGTCCCCAATCCATAATATTAATATCGATATCGTTTAAACCTTGCTCAAATAATAAATCGTTACTTTTTATAAAAAACTCATTACCAAGTGGCTGTTTTGTGTACGACATTTTAATACTATCGTGCGCAATAAAACTTTCGATTTTAGTGGTAAAAGTGACCTCGATACCTAATACTCTTGTACATATATGTTTAAAAACATACTTTAATCGTGGTGATATTTTATGGGTATATACTAATAACATAACTTTTTAATCCTCATTTCAAATTGTTTCTAATTTCCGTTTTACTCCTGTGTTTTTTATACTTCGAACTTAAAACGCAAATATTTAATGAAAATCATTTTTTTAAAAATGACAATCTACAATATATTTTCATCTGCAAAACTAAAGTATGCTTTTTCGGTAATAATTAAGTGGTCTAGCACTTTTATATCTAAACTTTGTGCGGCAATTTTTAATTTTTCAGTGATATTTTTATCGGCTTCACTAGGCTTTAATGTCCCAGATGGATGATTGTGAGAGAGAATTAGCCCCAAAGCACCTACTTCGAGAGCGCTTTTAAGTACTAATCTCACATCTACTAAAGTGCCGGTAATCCCGCCCTTACTTAACTGATTTTTATGAATAACCTTGTTTGAATTATTTAAGTAAATAATCCAAAATTCCTCGTGCTCAAGTTCACCAATTATAGGTTGCATGAGCTCGAAAACAGATTTACTTGAAGTTATTTTCTTTTTCTCAAGAGCTTCTTCCCCTCGCCTTCTTCTCCCTAATTCTAGAGCAGCAATAATACTTATGGCTTTGGCTTCTCCTATTCCCTTAAATCCTATAAGTTGCTTTATGGAAAGCCTACCTAAGGCACTTAAATTATTTTCGGTACTAGCCAAAATCCGTTTACATAAGGCAACAGCACTTTCTTCTCGATTTCCTGAACCTATTAAAATAGCAACCAATTCAGCATCACTTAAAGCAGATTTACCTTTGTATAATAATTTTTCACGTGGTTGATCGTCTTGACTCCAATTTTTTATAGAAAACGTTTCTTTTTTATCCACCATTCGATAAATCTACATATTTTTTTTAAACTAGTTTTTTCGAATTTAAAAAAAACCTTTGTAAAACATAAAGTAACATGCTTTTTTAAACTAGGAAGAACGACTATATACTTCTAGAAGGGCATAGAGTTTGTTTGGTTCAAAGGGTTTTCCCATAAACCCATTCATTTTATAAAGTTCTGTTTTTTCTTTCACATCGGTTTGTGCTAATGCGGTTAAAGCAATAATTGGAATATTAGCTTTTATAGGATCTTCTAATTTTCTAATACGCTTTGTAGCCTGATAACCATTTAAGATAGGCATTTGCAAGTCCATTAACACCAAATCGAAATCAAATTGGTCTTTTTTAAATAGCTTGAAAGCCTCTTCACCATTTTCAACAACAGTAAAATTCACATTCCAATTTAAAAAGAACTTCTTTAAGATAAGAACATTCATTTTATTATCCTCAGCAACTAATACATTTATATTTAATGATTTAAATACGGGTTTTAAATTTACTTTATTATTGACTAGAGAACTACTTTTATTATTTATCTTAAAATCTATATTAAAGAAAAATGTTGACCCCTTACCTAATTTACTACTAAGCTGTAAATCACTATTTTTAAACCGCAATAATCGTCTACAAATAGAAAGTCCTAATCCTGTGCCACCGTATTTAACAGCAATTTCTGAACTTGCCTGTACAAAACTTTCAAAAATAGTTACTTGCCTACTTTTAGTTATCCCTATACCAGTATCTATAACCTTAAATCCAAGCGTAATTATATCATTAATAACACCTTGATTTTTAACACTAAGAGTGATACTTCCTTTTTTGGTAAACTTAAACGAGTTGCTTAATAAATTTTGGATTATTTGAGTAAGCACAAGTTTATCACCTATAATATTTTCGGGTATTTCATTTTCCTTAATCAACTCAAAACGTATTCCTTTTTTAATAGCTTGTAAAGAAAATTGATCAACTATATGATCTAAAAAAGAAATTAAACTGAATTCTTTTTCAACAACATCAACCTTACCCGATTTAATTTTATTAAAATCTAATAAATCATTTATTAAACCAAGCAGATGTTCACTAGAATATTTTAAAGCCTTAAGCGTATCGACCTGCTCTGGCAAATAATCTTCCATTAACAAAATATTAGACAAGCCTGTAACGGCATTTAATGGTGTTCTAATCTCGTGAGACATGGTTGATAGAAACTCATCTTTAGAAATACTCGCTTTATGAAGCTCTATTTCTGTTTCTTTTAAATTAGTAATATCGGTTATAGTGCCTATAAACCCAGATGCTTTTTTTTCTGCGTTCTTAAAAAGCTTCGCTCTTAATTCAAACCACATGGTTTTATTATCCCGTAGTAATTTAAATATAAAAACGGTATTCTTTTTATTGAAAAAATTATAATGCTTTTTGTTTTCTTCTACATTTTTTTTCGGAATAAACTCTTTATAATTTCGTCCTAATGTCTCTTTTAAAGAATATCCTATATATTTCTCCCAAGCTGTATTTAAGTAAGTAAAGTTTCCTTCAAGATCAGTTTCAAATATTATTCCACCAATATGGTCTACAACATGTTCTAATTTAGATTTCGTGTTATCACGCTCCTTAGTTAATTCTTCATTTAGTGCAAAAAGCTCTGTAGAACTAAGTTCCAAAACATTTTCTAGGTGATAAATATCTTTATCAAAACTATTATATGCGGCATTTACGGTTTGTATAAAACTAACCATCTCGGGATTATCTATTGTGTTAAAACCTGCTTTTGTAAGCTGTCGCTTTAACAATCTATGGTAATCTTTATTCAACATTCCCAAAGCGTTGTTATAGTCATAGTTTGGTGGTGTAGTTCACATAAAGACTCGCTTAATGGAGCAATTTCTCCGTAAGAATAAAACCCTGTTATTTTTGGATTATCGCCTACTATATGGCGAACCACATCAATTTCTTCCTCCACCAATTGCTTTAAGACCAAACGGCGGCCTATACAACTAATTAATATCACTAATTCTAAAGTCTCTTTTACACCTTGACTAACAGAAATGGCCGATTCCTCTGCCCCAGTAATCAACTTATCAATATTACCTTTCATTAAGCGTAAATAGGCTCCTTCTGGAATATTAGCACCAAAAACTAAACTTTGATCATCTTCGCTAATACCAGAAATACCTCGAACTACAGCAATGGCACTTCCTCCTTGCCTCATACTTACAGGAAACAAAAGACCTGAACTTGGTAGTTTTTTGGCATCCTCACCTAATAAATGCTTATATATTTTTAATGCGGGCTTTCCATCCAATTCGTATAAAACATTTTTATCAGCTTTTGTTACCAACCGCTCAATTCCAAAACCATCCCATCCGCCTTTGGAACTATAATTAACTTTAAGACTATCACCATAAAAGCCTAAAGCTAAAACTGTTTTTTCTAACATCTCATTATTTCTAATTACAAAAGTATTCCCAAAATCCTCTCCGTCTGCAGCTAAACCTCCTGTAATACTAATATTTGGTAAATTAGATTTTAACCCCATTACCAAATCGGCACCATTAATATTTAATCCATCGCTTAAAACCATAACATGTTTTAAACCATCTTGATTAAGCATAATACCAATTTTTTCGCCTGCTTTTTGGCTATATTCCATTTGGTCTACTTTTACTGAAACCAATTTTAAGCATGTTTTGTTAAATTGAATAGCTGTTAGAGATATTGATTTATCTTTTACGGTAACATCCGAAATTTCTCCAGCCGTAGAGCAACCTATTATCGTGCTTTTTGGGTAATCTCTATTTAATTGCGATAAAACTTGTTGTTTTAAGGTGAAGTCTGGTGACACAAAAAGTAATATTAAATTTGGATCAACAGTTATTGAAGCCAAACCATGAGACCAATTGTTTTCGTTTAACGAAATTTGATTAACTTTCATGTATAGATTTTTAGTAATAGGCTCTTAAAAAAAGAAACCCTTCCCCTTGTATGTAAGAAAAGATAGCCATTAAATTAAAGCGAAATTTTGTAATAAAAAACTTTTTGCAAACAATTCTTTCGTTAAGGCCTTAAAAACAGCTATACATCGATAAAGTAAAACGAAATCTTCTTTGGTTTTTATTAGTAATAAATGTACTATGCGAGAAACTCCAGTTTAAACAAATTTGTAATTCTAAAAGCATTAAAAAATTAGTCGCTATGTAAAAACAGTGCCATTTTATAATTATAAAATGGCACTGTTTTAAACGTATATAAATTTATATTTAAACTACAAAGCTACTCAATCAAAGCTTTTACAGCATCAAAATCTAAACCCCCATAATTCCCCGAACTCATTAAAAGCAATGCTTTATTCTCAAAATTCTGATCAAAAAGAAATGTTTTGAAATCATCTGGATTAGTATAAATAATTAAATCTTTTCGCTCAAAAGCCGCAGCTATTTGTTCTTGAGTTACTGCCGCAAGTTTTTTAATTTCTACGGCATGTGGAGAATAGAACACCACAGCAACATCTGCAGCATCGAGAGCGCCTTTATATTCCTTTAAAAACTCAGCATTTAAACTGCTATATGTATGTAGTTCTAAACAAGCAACCACAGTTCGGTTCGCATATTGTTCTTTTACCGCATTTGTAGTAGCTTCTACTTTACTCGGCGAATGCGCGAAGTCTTTAAATGCTACGCTATTTTTGCTTTCTGCTATTTTTTCTAAACGTTTGCTAGCTCCTTTGAAAGTAGCAATGGCTTCGTAAAAATCATCTTCATCAATACCCATGTGTTGGCAAATCCATTTTGCACCTGCCAAATTATTAAGATTGTGTTTACCAAAAACTTCTATTGGTAATGGCCCTTCGGGTGTTTCTAAAAAGGTTTCACCATTTTCCACAGTATATTCTGGAGTATGGTAAGCTATTTTTCTAATCGTATTTTCGCTGGCTTCTACTACCCGCTTTACTTCAAGATCTTCTTCATTGTAATTTACACTTCCACCATTTACAATAGAGTCTACAAATATGCTAAATTGCTCTACATAATTTTCATAGGTAGGAAACACGTTAATATGATCCCAAGCAATACCACTCAATAAAGCAATATTAGGTTTATATAAATGAAATTTTGGACGTCTATCTATTGGCGAACTTAAATACTCATCTCCTTCAAGAACAATAAAATCATTGTCTTCCGTAAGTTTCACCATGACGTCAAAACCTTCTAATTGTGCACCAACCATATAATCAACATCACGATCATGATAATGCATTACATGTAAAATCATGGAAGTAATGGTCGTTTTACCATGGCTTCCACCTATAACTACACGGGTTTTATTTTTAGATTGTTCGTATAAAAACTCTGGATAACTATATATTTTTAAGCCTAATTCTTGTGCTTTTAGTAACTCTGGATTATCGGCTTTCGCGTGCATTCCTAAAACAACAGCATCTAGATTTTCCGATATCTTTTCAGTAAACCAACCAAACATTTCTGGCAACAAACCTTTTGCTTCCAATCTAGATTTAGAAGGTTCAAAAATTGTATCGTCGCTCCCTGTTACTTGATATCCTTTATTATGAAGCGCTAAGGCTAAATTGTGCATGGCCGAGCCGCCAATGGCTATAAAATGTACGTTCATCTGTTGATTTTTGAATGTTTCAAAGATACTTTTTTGTACTGAATTGCTGAAGTGTTGATTAAGAAAATTGTTTGATTATTTAAATGTAACTATAATAAAAGAATACACTGCTGAGCCTAACAGTTTATTAAACAGAATAATTAACTTGAAGGTTGCTCTTTGTTAATTATATTTTCTTCTGAAAATTAGTAATTAATTCGATTTTAGATGAACTTGATTCGAGACTATATTAATATCATCTTTAACGTATTCCTCCTTTTTGATGATTTAAAAAGGAAGCTTTATTATTTTTATATAACCCTATCTCTTTCACATATTTCCATCTTAAATAAGCTTAAAACAAAACTAGAATTTTAATAAATCATTAATATAGATTAAAATATAATTATATTACCCTTATGGTGTGAATATGGCTATTAACTATATTCGATTGTTGTAAAACATTTGAAAACACCAAGATTAAATGAATTAATTTCTGATATTAATATTGATTTTGGGTTTAAATATTGGTTGTTCAGTAAACAAAACTGAACTACCTAAATCTTCAAAAACATCTATAAAATATAGAGTTTTGGAAAAAAACAAGTCCGAATAACATAAAATATAAAATTTCATTATAAGTGGATTTTAAATAAAATTTTTAATCGATTCAATAATCACTTTTCGAAAATAACGTATTCTATTAATTGATAATTTTTTATTTATCTTTTTTTAATGCTTGATTTATTAAGTTTATAACTCTTTGCTTATCAGAAAAAACCATTCCCCTAGTATTCTTTGTCATAGATTCATAACGGTAAACATCGTCTATATTATAACTTTTGGATTGACTTAAATTGGTATATGTCCCCGAAATATATAAATACATTTCTTTAACATTCTCAACAGTTTTACTTAAAGGCATACTAGCTGTTGAAGTGTTAGATAATTTTAAGGATTTATAAAATAGATATGGCTTTTCCAGAATATAATTGTCATTTTCAAATTGAATTAAAACGTAACTTTTAATATTGAAATTTGTCGAACCAGCATCATCACACCTAAAATCTACCCTAAAATAAGGATCATTTTCATACATAATTATATGAATCCCTTTACCTCCCATATCTAAATGAAGAATAGGGTCTTTTTCAACGGGAAGAATATTTGTTGTAGTTACTATATTCTCTATACGTTTATTTAATGTGTCAATTCTTAACCCTTGATTTGCAAATGCTTCAGATACATCTTTAAACAATTTTTTTCTAGAATCATCAACCCCTTTTTTAATTCCATCTGTTATCAAAGAATCTCTTTGAAATTGTTCTTCATGAAGTAATAACTCTCCATTTCTGTTTAAATTAGAATTATTGTAATCTTGAACAATTAATATCAATGACATAGATAATGACACTACAAAAACTAATTTCCCTCTATAGGTAATTCTTTTTAAAAATCCTTTATACTTATTGTTTGTTAATCCTCCTTTAGAAGTTAAGAATGTCAAATATAGAGTTGACAAAACTATTAATACAATAAAAACAACGTTTGGAATAATTGGCTTCATGAAATCTATTGAGAAACAAATTTAAAATATTTTTCTTACAAAGAACAAACATTAAGTTTTCAACTCAATCAATTAAAGTGCTTTTCCTTCTTCTGTATATTTTTTTCATACAGCAAAAACTTCATCATTCCTCCCAAAAACACATAGTTGAAAGGTATTTAATTTCAAACACCAGTGACTATTAAGCTTTAAAAAGTAAGGTGTTTTATACTTATATTTTTCTCCCTTCATACTAATTATACTTATGCAAAAGATAAGAGTTTATGAAAGAGATAATCAAAAAAACAAATCTGACTTTTTAATAATTGAGATATCAAGTGTATTATGTTATTTAGTCTTTGAAAGGGTCTATCTGCTTTTGACTTCAATTCTTACTTCTATATACACACTCTTGAAAATAGAAAATGAATTTATAATATTAAGCATTAATATCATATTTGGATTAAATTCAGTTTTAATCTTTGTATCAGTATATAATCAAATATTAAAAAACAAAAACCCTTCTAAAAAGATAATTTATATTCTATTAACTGTGGGTATTTTACTAATATTTTTAACTATGGCAAACACGTCTTTAGTTACACAATACTTTTATAACAATACTGACTTAGATTATTCATATTATAAACTTCTATCACGATTCAGTTGGTCAAAGTCACTAAATTATTCAGTTAGGTTTTTAGGACTTACTTATTTTATATGGAAAATATATTCTGAAAGAAAAACTGTGGCTAATAACTAAGTATTCGGCTCGCCGATAGGCCAGAGCTGAATATTGTGTTGACGAAGTCGGCAGAATATGTCTCTTATGGGGAAAACAATGTATTTAGAGAAGGTTGGAAAGATTTAACTTTCACGATTAGGGAAAAGGAAAAAAATAGACAACGGATTTTGGAGTTTGACTTGTAAAGTAAATTGTCGGACAATAATAATTTATTAATTCCCTCTTCCCTAAATAAAGTAATATTTTTTAGTCAAATCTATAAACTAGACCAAACTGGAATCCATTAAATTCAGCGAATAAATCAGACGATGAACTAAAATCATCCTTTAGAGAATTTGACAATGCTAAATTGTACCTTGCTTCGATGGAAAGCCTATCTGTAATATCATAGGATACACCTAAAGAAACACCAAGATTATAAGAATGAAAATTTTCATTAGTGTTTAATAAAAATCCCAAATTTGGACCAGCCAATACCTTAAACTTTTTTCCGATTCTATACTTAGCTAAAATAGGAATTTGAAGTTGGTCAAAATCATTTTTAATTTTCACATAAGTAACTTCAGGCTGAATATAAAATCTTTCAGAAATGGAAAATTCTACGAATGCACCTATGTAGAAACCATCATTATAATTTTTGTCAGTTTTTAATCCATCACCTTCAAATGATGTATTAGTTTCTCTTAAAGATTTAAAATATCCTGATTTAACTCCAAATTCGGTTTGAGCACTCAAACTTGATATTGCTAAAACTAAAATAAGACTTGTAAGTAATAATTTTTTCATGGTAAGATTGTTTTTATGTTATAACCCAAAACTAGTAGTTAAATAAGAAGGCTATCTTAATTAAACCTTAATTAACTTTTATTTTCATCTTAATTAACTTCTATTTAACAGATCTTCAGGTTTTTATAGAAACCGAAGTTTTAGCCTTATTGAAAACAACCAATGACTTTTATGCAACCCGAGTTGAACATAGTTATGAATAGAATAAAAAACGACACCACAATGCCATCTATAATTAATTGCTTTGGTCGTTGTTTATTTGAAAAATTCCTTCGAGATTTTCTTGTATTCGTTTCTGTTTACTAAATTAGTTGCTCAAACACGCAACTAACCAAAGAAAATTTTGCAATTACGAAAGTGGTTGAAAATCGGGAAACTACACTTAAAAAGGATGAAATTAAAAAACATTTCGAAGGATATTAGAACCATAAAGATATAGTTGAAACAACTATTAAAGAGGAAAATATTTGTACTTATTCTCAAATTAATGACAATGGTAAATATTATGCAACTCAATATTTTAATAGAAGATATAGTGAGACCTTGAACAAAGAAAACAAGAAAAACTATAGTGTGTTTGAAAGAGATTCTTATCTATTTGACTTCGAATTGAATAACGTTGAGGATATAGAATATGAATTCAGGAAAATGAAACAAACTGTGTTAAATCGAGTGGAATACGATGAAACCTTTTTGAATTCATTTTACAAACGAGAAATAAGTAAGAAATCGGAATAAAAAACTATTGGCAACAACCTTAGCAATAATTCCACATGCAAAAAAAACGGTAATTCCTTAAGCTTACCAGTAAAAGCCTATCGGAATTTTGATAAAATTATTAGATTTACAAAAAAGCTAATTAACTGAATGTCAAAAATGAAATTAACGTTAAACATGATTAAATTCTGAACAAAAAATGACCCCAAAACAGATTGAAAGAATAAAAAATAAAATCGGAAAAATAAAACGTGAACTTGCAGCAGACAAAAAGCATTGGGGCGGATTTTATCATGACGGTAGAGGACTTAGATATCTGCCACCAGAATTATATTTAAAATTAAACGATTATTCAGGAGCTTTGAGATACTTTAACTGGTTTGATAAAAATTTTCCTGAAGACTCTGGATTTCCAATATTTCTTTTTGAATGGACAATTACACTTTTCAAAAAGAAGAAAATCCACCTAGCTGAAAAAAAAGCCTTGGAAACATTTTATTCTAATAATTATTTAATTGATATATTTTTAGGAAATGACATACTAGATTTTAGTAAATCTGAAAATTCAAATTGGGAATGCTCAAGCCTAGTAGAAAATTTAAAATATTCGAAAAGCCAAGAAGAACTCAATGATTTCGCTAAATGGATCGAAAACTTTACCAAAACGGAAACATTTTATAGTTTCGCTAATACATTAATTAAAATTCAATCAAAACTAATAACAGAACCTGTAGGTAAAAAGAGATCAGAACTTATAAATAAAAAATATAAATTACTCGAAAATTTAAAATAAAAACTACTGCCAACGTGTATAATTAATTGCTATGGCAAGTACTTATTTGGAAAATTCCTTCAGGATTTTTTCTTGTGTTCGTTTCTGTTTACTAAATCAGTTGCTAAAAAGAAAGAGATTTATTATCTAGTACAATTTGATTGTAAAACAGATGTAGATGACCTTCATACTGTAGCTGCCTTAGTAACTTTGATGTCTGATCCCGAATTTTCAAAAACACAATACCATGCAGTTGCCGGTACATATGACACTCAGGAAGGTTTATATGTTCCGTCTAATGATTTATTTCAACTCTCCTTTGGAAATAACTGGACAGACGCAATTGAAAATTTTAAAGACGCAATTGAAAAAGTTAAGGTTATTGCCTTAAAAACGCTTATAAAGCAAGGGAATATTTGGATTGCAGAAGCAGGTCAATCTGATTTTACGGCTAGACTAATAAAAGCTATTCAATTAGACTTACCTGAAATAAATGTTTCAAAACGTATTCATGTAATACAACATAGCGATTGGAATGAAAACCCCACTTCTACGGAGAGTCTTCAATTTGTAAAAGAAAATTCTAACGATCAGAAAATTTCCGATGGAAATACTGTTGGAAATGGAACTCCTGGATTTCGTGACCCTGAATATACCTATTGAAATGATAAAATCATAAATCAAAAGTTGATTGAAGTATGGCAGCTTGCAACAGATTTATCAAATAAATACAATGGAAAAGACGGACGCTATAATAACAAGGCTATTTCGGTTGGAGGATTAGACTTCTCATACTTTTCTGAAGTTTGTTGGATTTTGGGAATACAAAACATTTAAAGATACAGAACAGTTCTTTAATATTTATTCTCATTAAAAATACCTGATATTTATTTAGTCAAAGATTAAATAGTTAAAAAATTGTCATTATTGTTTATTTACTTTAAAAAACAAACTGTTACCAATAATGTATAAAAATAATAGCCGTAAATTCAAGAGTTTTATCCCGCTTCAGCTTTCTTGATAACTTAAAAGTAAAGCGCTACGCAGTCAGTTACTATTTCTATACACAAACTTTGTGTGCAATGCAAAAAAAATCCCAAAGTTTTGATATCCTCATTAAAATAGAAAATTATTTACTAATTTTGAGTTGAATTTCTTCGGGGCAGAGTGCAATTCTCTACCGGCGGTAAAAGTCCGCGACTCCTTGAAAAAGGACTGATTTGGTGAAACTCCAAAACCGACAGTTAAAGTCTGGATGAGAGAAGAAAAAGTCTATCACTTAACTATGCAATTGATATAAATCAGTTGTGTATTATATTGCTGTACACTTTGCTCAGAAGAATTAATACTAATAATTTAAAAGTAGCAAAGATGAATAGTTTAAAAACATTTGGAAAAAACAGCGTAGAAAGAGTTAATAATGCTGTTGAAAAATTACAACAAGGTTTCGGAATATTACTTGTAGATGATGAAAATAGAGAAAATGAAGGTGATATTATTTTTTCTGCCGAAAAAATGACAGAAAAAGATATGGCTTTAATGATCCGAGAATGTAGTGGAATAGTATGTCTCTGTTTAACTGAAGAAAAAAGTAAAAGTCTTCAATTAAAACCAATGGTTACTAATAATACAAGTAAAAACCAAACAGCATTTACCATATCAATTGAAGCAAAAAAAGGAGTAACTACAGGTGTATCGGCAAAGGATAGATTACAAACAATAAAAACAGCTATTTCAGAAAAAGCTAAACCAGAAGATTTATCACATCCAGGTCACGTATTTCCTCTATTAGCGCAAAGTGATGGCGTTTTTAAAAGACGAGGTCATACAGAAGGAAGCATAGATTTAATGAAAATATCAGGTTTAAGAGATGTTGCTGTTTTGTGTGAATTAACAAATATTGATGGCACAATGTCACGACTTCCTGAAATTTGTGAATTTGCAAACAAGCATAATATGACGGTTGTTACTATTGAAGATATTTTTCAGTATAGAATGATAACTGAGAAAAAAATGGAAAAGCTTGAGGTAATAAATTAGCAGAGTACAACTTTGGTTATACTAAACCGTTGCCAACCATTTCCTCTATTTCTAGGTGGATTAATTTGATAAAAAACCACAATACATCTAAAAAATTATAAAATATGAAATACATTTTATTACTCGGACTATTCTTATTACAATTCACCGGTTATTCACAATCACTTGATCAAAAATCGAGTTCTAACAAAGATAATGACAAGTTGCTATTAACAATCTTTCTTAAACATGATCAAAGCATGAATTTAAATGAGATTGAAAAAATAAGAACGGATCAAGGGTTTTATGTAAATCTCCCTCCAGAAGGAGTTTCTGTAGTTAATTGGTTTGTAGTTATGGGACTTGGCCAGGTGGTTGTATTAGAACTTCCTGCTTCAAAATTATCAGCTGTGAATTTGGCAATTGAGAGAACCGCATGGAAGGCTTTTACAACAGAAATTTATCCAACGTACAATTTGTATCCTATCATAGAAAATAAGTTGAAAAATAAGTCAAAGGTGACACTTAATTCAAAACCTATTTTTGAAAAAGAAAAAGATGATAAGTTGTTATTAACGGTCTTTCTTAAACATGATCAGAGTATGAATTTAAATGAGATTGAAAAAATAAGAACCAATCAAAGGTTTTATGAAAATCTCCCTCCAGAAGGAGTTTCTGTAGTTAATTGGTTTGTGGTTATGGGACTTGGCCAAGTGGTTGTATTAGAGCTTCCTGCTTCAAAATTATCAGCTGTAAATTTAGCTATTGAGAGAACCGCATGGAAAGCTTTTACAACAGATATTTATCCAACGTACAACTTATATCCTATCATAGAAAATAAATTAAAGAATAAGTCAAAGGTAGAATACTAGAATTTAAATGAATATCAACAGTCAAACAAACTTAATATAAGCTTTGGGTTACACAGTATAAAAATAAAAGTAATTATGGTAATTTACGCAATTGGAGATATACATGGCAGTATAAACGCATTAGGCAACACGCACCAATTACAAATAATAAACATAAATTATGAATAAATTAAAATTAGGTTGGATTGGTCTTGGTAATATGGGCAATCCAATGGCAAAGAATCTGATAAAAGCCGGCTTTGAGGTGGTCGTATTTAACCGGACAAAAGAAAAGGAAACAGAATTCATAGAGTCTGGGGCAAAGTCAGCAGACAGCCCGCAACATCTGCTTGAAATTTGCGATGTGGTTTTCACCATGTTGTCGAATGATGAGGCGGTAAAAGCGGTTTTCGAAGGAGAGTCGGGATTACTGGCTAAAGAGCAACCTGGAAAACTCATTATCAATATGAGTACGGTATCTCCCGATACCTCCCGTTATTTGTCCAAAATCAGCAGTAAACATCAGCTTGAATTTTTGGAGGCACCTGTCTCCGGAAGTGTCAAACCGGCTCAAGATGGAACCCTGATTATTCTGGTTGGCGGAACTGTAGAGAGCTACAATAAAGCCAAGCCAATATTTGATGTTCTTGGGAAATTTTCGCATCATCTGGGAGCTATTGGTGTAGGAAGTTCTGCAAAACTAGCGATTAATTACCTGCTTGGACTTAACCTTCAGGGGCTGGCCGAAACCGTTCTGTTTGCTGAAAAGAACGGCGTGAGTCGTGAAGATATGCTTGCCATTGTTAATGAAGGAGCCTGCGGCAACGGCATTACCAAATTGAAATCTTCATCAATTATAAATAATTCTTTTCCCGCCGCTTTTGCGCTAAAACATCTGGTCAAAGATTTACGATTGGCAAAAGAAGCCGGACTGGATGCGCCGTTAATAAATCCTTTGTTCGACAGTTTTAATCATGCGCATGATATGGGTTTGGGTAACGAAGACGTAATGGCAATTATGAAAAGTCTCTAGCAAAAATAGTCCTAATTTCAAGGGAGTTACATTTAATAAAGTTTGTAGCGGTTTCACAGAGAAATGCTTCTTACACCAGCCGTTTTGTGTAATGCAAAAAAATGAGTGAGAGCCGAGCAAAAGTGTTTGTAAATTAACAAGAATGATAAAATAAGATATATTTTTGATTAAATTTTCTTCGGGGCAGGGTGTAATTCCTTACCGGCGGTTAGAGTCCGCGACTCCTTGAAAAAGGATTGATTTGGCGAAACGCCAAAACCGACAGTTAAAGTCTGGATGTGAGAAGAAAAAAACTTAACTATACAATTAAAATAAACTCACTTGTATAATTGATGTATGCTTTGCTCCGAAGATTTAATATTAATAAACTAAAGGAGTAATGATGAAAAGTTTAAATTAATTTGGAAAGAACAGTAAAGACAGAGTTGAAAAAGCTGTTTAAAAGTTGCAACAGGGTTTTGGAATTCTACTAGTAGATGATGAACATCGAGAAAATGAAGGAGATATTATTTTTCTGCCGAGAAAATGACAGAAAAAGATATGGCTTTGATGATTAGAGAATGTAGTGGCATAGTGTGTCTTTGTTTGACAGAGGAAAAATGTAAGAATCTTTGTTTAAATCAAATGGTAAGGGAGAATACGAGTAAAAACCAAACGGCATTTACAATATCAATTGAAGCAAAAAATGATGTAACTACGGGAGTTTCTGCGCAAGATAGATTAACGACAATTAAAGCTGCTATTTCTCATAATGCAACACCTGAAGACTTGTCGCATCTAGGTCACGCATTTCCCTTGTTAGCTAGAAAAAATGGAGTATTTGAAAGAAGAGTACTTATAGAAGGAAGTATTGACTTAATGAAAATTTCAGGATTGGGAGAATCTTCAGTTTTATATGAATTGACTAATTATAGATGGCACAATTTCGAAATTACCCGAGGTTTGTAGCTTCGCAGAAAAGCACAATATGACCGTAGTTTCTATTGAAGACATTTTCCAATATCGTAAAATGAAAGAAAACATGAAAGAAGTATTAGAAATGGTTAATTAAAAAGTACATACACACAATCGGGTGGATGGCTCCGTCATCAAATGACGGAGTGAACCCTTCATTTCACCGCACGTGCGGGTCTCGTATACGGCGGTTCGTAAATCATCACACCAAAGCTCTTTTCTCCCTTGGCACTATTTTCTACTTTAAACATAAGCTACCACTAGTGCTCCTATGCAAATTTTGAAGAGAATTTCGTTCAGTCCTTCCCTACTTGTGAGTCCATCGGAGGTATTAACTCTACTCGTTTCCTATAGGCACTATAACCTCTGTTGACTTCTCCAAATAACCAACTCGTAGTTTTGGAAATCCTCCCAGGTAATGACATCTTCTTTCTCTAAATCACTGCCGTATCTACATACTTACACTTTTGATAGTCTTAGGGCGTTACAATGATGTGCTTGCTTACCCGAGTAAATATGCCTCTCTATACAATTTATGTTCGTCAGTACCGAGTTTTGTAGTGGTATTTGCTCATTAATCAATCACAAATAACCTTCAGATAAAACCTCACGGTTTTCACCCTTGCAACTTACTAATGCTTCAAGACGTTACTCCTGCACATAAGGGACTTGCACCCTATAGATTAATTATTTACCTTTCCGCAAATAAAAGCATGCCCATGCTGGGCACACACAATACCTATATCTAATAAGGGGTTCTGTACTTTTAATTCCCTTACTAGCCATAGCCTAAACATAAGCAATTTAAAAAAACCAGAAAAAGAGAATTAAACTTAAAAAATCCTCATAATGGGTTGATATGCGATTTGGACAGGAATAGACCCCTTGAAATTGTATTCATAGGAACTCTTATATTTGAAGAACCCACCATATTTTTGCGTTTGTTCCTTATTTCAACTTTAATAGCTTCTATTGTAGGATTAAAAATAGTTTCCAACTGAAGTTAAATGAGTTAAAATCTCTTCAAAAAAAACATAACAGACAAACAATTTTCAATAATGAAAATAAGTAAAATCGCATCTCTTTCATTTATGGTTTTAGGCATCGTAATGATAACCAGCTGTAAAAAACCTCAACCCGACCTAAAACCAAATATTCTACTTATTTGTATTGATGATCTGCGTCCGGAATTAAAAAGCTTTGGCGCAAATTATATTATCTCCCCAAATATTGATGAGTTAGCAAATGCAGGTGTTTCATTTCAAAATCATTTTGCAAATGCTCCCAGTTGCGGACCTTCTCGCTATACCTTACTAACAGGTTTATATGGTCCACCTAGTAATGATGCGTTATTCATACGGTCCAAAAAAATAACACAAGGCAAAGAAACCGTAAAACCAAGTATGCCCGAATGGTTTAAAACACAAGGCTACACTACCGTTTCTGTTGGAAAAGTATCTCATCATCCGGGAGGAAGAGGTGGAGACGATTGGAATGACAGTACTATTATTGAAATGCCTAACGCTTGGAATAAACATTTAATGCCTGTTGCAGAATGGGAACATCCTCGTGGCGCAATGCATGGGCTTGCCAACGGAGAAATTCGAGTAAACGCTAGTAACATGGATGTGTATCAAACTGTAGAAGGAAATGATAATCTGTATCCTGATGGCGCAATTACAAATGAAGCTTTAAAACAACTCGGTAACTTATCAACTAATACTGAAAACCCCTTTTTTCTAGCTATTGGAATAATTAAACCACACCTACCCTTCGGAGCTCCAAAATCTTATTACGATAGTTATGATAGTATAACCTTCCCGGAAATAGAACATCCGCAAAAACCAAAAGGAAGAACAACTTGGCATAATTCTTCTGAATTCATGAAATATAACAATTGGGGAAAAGATGCAAATACAGATTCGCAATTTGCTTATGAGTTACGCCGCCATTATGCAGCATGTGTAAGTTATGCCGACGCCCAAGTTGGGAAGATTTTAGATGAATTGAAACGCACAGGAGCAGACAAAAACACTATCGTTGTTCTTTGGGGAGATCATGGTTGGCACTTGGGAGAATATGGCATTTGGGGAAAGCATAGTTTGTTCGAAGAATCTCTACATTCTCCATTAATTATTTTTGATCCAAGAATGAAAAACAACGGGTTTAAGTCTAATGCTATTGTAGAAACTCTTGATATTTTCCCTACGTTATGCGAGTTAACCGGAATTAAAATCCCTGACTTTACACAAGGCGTATCTCTCGAAAATATATTAGAAAAACCGAATACAACGGGCCATAATGCTGTTGCTTACAAAGCTAATGTTTCGACGATAAGAACTGCTACGCATAGATTGACTCTCCATAAGGATGGTTTCGCTGAATTGTATAGCTATTTAAGTGGAGACAATGAAGCTATAAATATAGCAGATAGCAATCCTGAATTGGTTAAAGAATTAACGAATGCGTTGAAGGCTAAGTTAAAGTAATAAAAATTACCTCAGCAAAAACTCGCGTTAGGGATTGAACGGCATGTTTGAAATCCTTTTTGCGAAAAACATTAAAACGGAACACTAGGTTAAACGCCTACTTAAATATATGCAGTAGTCCTGAAAAAACTCAGAAAGCTTCGCAAAAAGATTGAGTAGTGAAAGCCCGACCCTTTTCGGGTAACGCCAAATTATTTATAAAATAAAGACGATGTTTATCGGTTTCTCCAGAAAAATGGTGTGAATAAAATAAGTACTGTAAAAAGTTCTAAACGCCCAATAAGCATTAAAAATGATGCCCACCATTTTGCAAGTGGCGGTAATGCAGCGTAATTGTTTACAGGACCAAAATCGCCTAAGGCTGGACCAACGTTTCCGAGGCTAGACGCGGCTAAACCTACTGCTGAATCGTACTGAATTCCGAACATAGAAAACACAAGCGCACCGATAATAAAAGACAGCATATAGAGGATAAAAAAGCCAAGCACATTAAATACGATATTCCCCGAAACGGCACGTTTATTATAACGAACAGGCAAAATAGCATTGGGATGCAGCGTACGTTTAAACTCTAAAAACCCGTTTTTAATTAAAATTAAATGGCGAACTACTTTTACACCTCCAGAGGTACTTCCTGCCGAACCACCAAGAAACATGAGTCCGAAAAAGAAAACGACTAAAAAGGGGGTCCAAAGCGTATAATCTGCTGATACAAAACCTGTTGTTGTAATTACAGATAATACTTGGAAAAGCGCATGCCTAAAGGCACTTTCTGCTTCTCCCCAAACCATAGGATGATTAATACTTGATATAGAAGGATCGGCTTGAAAATAAATAATTACCGCTGCTATTAAGGTGAATATTATAATGAATTTTGTATAGATTTGAAACTCTTCATCTTCAATAATTTTTGAAAACTTTCCTTTAAAAGCAAAGTAACTAAGTACAAAGTTAACACCTGCCAAAAACATAAATAAAATAATGATGTATTGTATTAAAGGCTGATCGTTCCAATAGGCAACACTGGCATTTTTAGTTGAAAAGCCACCCGTAGATAGCGTGCACATAGCATGATTTATGGCATCAAAAAAAGACATACCTGCTAACTTTAAAAGCAAAGTTTCGGCTGCTGTATAGCCAAAATAAATAAGCCATAAACGTTTTGCTGTGTCTGTAATTCTTGGGTGTAATTTATCGGCACTTGGCCCTGGTGCTTCTGCAGCAAAAAGTTGCATACCTCCAATACCTAGTAATGGAAGAATAGCAATGGCAAGAACAATAATTCCCATACCACCTATCCAGTGTGTTAAACTTCGCCAAAATAAAACACCTTTTGGTACGGCTTCAATATCATTTAAAATAGACGCGCCTGTTGTGGTATAGCCAGACATGGTTTCGAAAAATGCATTTGTAAAACTCGGAATACTACCTGTAAAAACATATGGTAAGGCACCGCAGAGCGACATAATAATCCAACCAAAGGTTACAACTATGTAACCCTCACGCTTGTTCATTTCTTTGTTGTGATCTTTTGTTAAAAACATAGCTACAACACCAATAATAAGGGTTGCCATACCCGCTAAAAAGATTTGAAACGTTACTCCATCTTTATAAAGCAGACTAACTAATGCCGACAACAACATGAACCCGCCATTGAACAAAAGTAATAGTCCTAAGAAATGAAAAATGATTTTGTAATTTAATTTCATGTGGGATTTTAATATTGTTTTAATGTAAAATCTGACTTAGCAGAAATTTCATTTTTAAAGGAATAATTTTTCGACACCTTTTATAGATTGTAATAAACTACAAACCACCACGCGATCGCCTGCTTGTATTTTAAAATCGCCTAATGCAATAACTCCCAATCCGTCGCGAATAACACCTCCTATAATAGCAGAACGCGGAAAGTCGACATTTTTAATAACCTTGTTACAAATGGCAGATGTTGGCTTAACTTCAAATTCTAAAAGCTCGGCGTTCATGTTACTAAGCTTCGTCATGGCAACGACTTCACCTTTTCTAATATATCTAAAAATATTATTTGCAGCTAACAGCTTTTTATTTATTAAGGTTTCGATACCAATAGAATGTGATAATTCGAAATAATCCATATTTTCTACTAGTGCTACTGTTTTTTTAACACCTTTAGATTTAGCGACTAAACAGGTCATGATATTGGTTTCGGAGTTTTTACCAACCGCAATAAAAGCATCCATGTCGCTAATATTTTCTTCCTCTAGTAAATCGACCTTTCGGCCATCACTATGCAATACTAAAACCTTAGGTAACTCGTCGGCAATATCGAAAGCACGTTCCTTATTTTCTTCTAAAAGCTTTACATTAAATCCTTTTTCGGAAAGAGACCTCGCTGTTTTAAAACCGATTTGACTTCCGCCTAAAATCATCACATTTTTAATAACACGATTAGGCTTACCTGTAAGACGACACAACTCTTCATTTCCCTCTTTAGAAGTTATAAAAACCACATGATCACCACGTTTAAATTTAGTATCGCCACGTGGAATAATAGTAAATTGTGTACCAAAACGCTGAATAGCAATGGGTACAAAATGTAATTCTGGAAATATTCTGGCCGCTTCTTTTACGGTTTTTCCAACAAAAGAGGCAGAACTTCTTAAGTTTAAACCAATCATGGTTAATGCACCGTTTTCAAACTCGTAAGTATCATTAAATGAAGATTGCTTAAGTGATAACTCAATTTCTGATGCTGCCAATGCTTCCGGAGAAATTAACTCATCTATACCAAATTTGGTAAAACCGACCTCATCTTTATGATGTATAAATTCGGTATTGGAAATTCTAGCAATAGTACGTTTAGAACCTAACTGCTTTGCCAAAACACAAATTGTAATATTGGTGGTTTCGCTTGCTGTTACCGCTATTAATAAATCGCTAGACTCTACTCGAGATTCTTTTAAAATAGCAATAGAAGTAGCATCGCCCTTAATAACTCTAATATCCAAATGAGTGTCTGCGTAAGCTAAACTATCCTTCTGGGTATCTATTAAAGTGATTTCTTGAGACTCGTATGATAGGAGTTTTGCTAGATGAAATCCAACTTCGCCAGCTCCTGCTATAATTATTTTCATTTGTAATTCTTCATTATAAAGTGCTGCAAAGATAGTGCAAAATTAATATTAGTTATTTAAAATAAAACTTTATAACAAAGCAGAAATCCATTCGAAATCTGCATTATAAACTTAAATCTAACCAAATGATATCGATAAATTTAATAAATTTGACAACATAAAACAGTATAACCTTCTTTTCACTTTATCTAATATATTATAAAGTAGAAATAAATTATGTAGGTTTGCCAAAAAAAATAAAGATTTGTCGAAAATTAAACCATATAAAGATAGCGATTTAGGTAAGAAAGAACAGGTTACCCAAATGTTTGACACCATTTCTGGTGATTACGACGGACTAAACCGTGTGATTTCTTTTGGAATTGATATAAAATGGAGAAAAAAAGTTGTTAAAATAGTTAAAGACTCTAATCCTGATAGCATCTTAGATGTTGCGACAGGTACTGGTGATCTAGCTATTAATTTAGCCGAAACTAATGCCACTAGAATTGTTGGTTTCGATATAAGCAGCGGTATGCTCGAAATTGGTAAAACAAAAATTAAAAAGAAGGCTTTAGATTCTAAAATTGAAATGATTTTAGGCGATAGCGAAAGTATGCCTTTTGAAGATAATAGCTTTGATGCTATAACGGTAGCTTTTGGTGTTCGTAATTTTGAATCGTTAGAAAATGGTTTAAAGGAAATTTACAGAGTTTTAAAACCCAACGGTACTTTTGTAATTTTAGAAACCTCTATGCCAGACAAAACACCTTATAAACAAGGTTACAATTTTTACACTAAAAATATTTTACCACTTATCGGGAAACTATTTTCTAAGGATAGAAGTGCTTATAAATATTTGTGTGAATCGGCTTCTGTTTTTCCTTATGGAGAAGCTTTGAACAATATTTTACGTAAAATTGGGTTTATAGATGTTGAAGATTTACCACAAACTTTAGGTGTGGCAACAATTTATAAATCTAGGAAGTAATAATATGAAGCAGGTTTTTGCATTATTAGCATTTTTATTTGTAATTCAAACATCGAATGCACAGCTTTTCAAAAAAGAGAAGATAACCTATGATGCCAATCAGGGTCGAGGAACTACGGAATACAAACTGCTTCGATGGGGTTATTATTTAGGTTTTAACAACTACGACTTCAATTTTGATTACAACCAAGATTTACAAGATATTTATGTAAAAAGCACTACCGGTTTTAATGTAGGCTTAATTGGAAACTTACGAATTAATAAATTTTTAGACATCCGTATAGAACCTGGTTTACTAATTACTACAAGAGAATTAAATTACAGCTCAACATATTTTACAGAATCGGAACCAAGAGCGAGTGATTTAATACGTGAAGTAAAATCCACATACATTCATATACCCCTATTATTAAAGGTTTCTACCAAACGGATAAATAATTTTAAACCTTTTGTTGTTGGAGGCTTCTCTACAGCTTTAAATCTTTCAAGCAATGAAGACAACCCAAACGATAATTCAAACGGACAATTTAGAACTGTAAAAAATTCTCTATTTTACGAATTAGGTTTTGGCATCGATTTTTATTTATATAACTTTAAATTCACACCATCCATTCGTGGAGTATTTGGATTAAATGATGAGTTGGTAAGAGATGAGGATCCAGATAGTGCATGGACAAGTAACATAAACAGCATGAAAACTCGTGGTGTTTTTGTTAATTTTACTTTTCAGTAGAAAGTATTAAGTTATTCTTTTGTTGTGCTTAATTAAAATGAACTACTGCAAAAAAATGATTAAAAGACTCCAAAATAATGATATAGAAGTATCTAAAAAAATACGTTCAGTTTTTCAACTTTCATATAAGATAGAGGCAAAATTATTAAATGCTACTGATTTCCCTCCCTTAAAAAGA
Organism: Algibacter sp. L1A34; assembly: GCF_009796805.1. Taxonomy (NCBI): domain Bacteria; kingdom Pseudomonadati; phylum Bacteroidota; class Flavobacteriia; order Flavobacteriales; family Flavobacteriaceae; genus Algibacter; species Algibacter sp. L1A34. The sequence goes on from NZ_CP047029.1 coordinate 672,128, forward strand.
CCCCTTGAAAATTATATAAATAGTGAAACAGAGTTTTTTGGATACTTAAAAGATAAAGAACTTGCTGGGGTCATTGAAATTAAACATAACAATAACTTTACACATATTAATAGCTTGGTTGTAGCTCCAAGTTTTTTCAGACAAGGAATTGCAAGAAAACTAATGGAATTCATTTTTGAAAGATTTAATTCAAAACTTTTTGTTGTAGAAACTGGATTAGAAAATGGACCAGCCACTGAATTATATAAGAAATTTAATTTCAAAGAAGTTAAACAATGGGACACAGACCACGGCGTTAGAAAAATAAAATTTGAACGAAGAATAAATAATATACCTAAACGCTAACCTCGTCTAAATTCACTTATCAAAATTGAAGTTGCCATAGCCACATTCAAACTCTCTGTAGCTTGTAAATCTCCAAATCTTGGGATACTTATTTTTTCAGTAATTAAAGCTTCTACATCTTTCGATACACCATTAGCTTCATTACCCATTACTAAAATGCCATGTTGTGGCAATTGTTTTTTATAAACATTTTGACCATCCATAAAAGCACCAAAAATAGGCGAATCAACATCGTTTAAAAACGTTTCCAAATCAACATAACTAATATTTACTCTTGTAATAGAGCCCATAGTAGCTTGTATCACTTTAGGGTTAAAACAATCTACAGTTGCTTTACTACAAACCAATTGTTTTATACCAAACCAATCACAAAGTCTAATAATGGTTCCTAAATTCCCAGGATCACGAACATCATCCAAAGCCACAATAAGTCCTTTGGTTTCTATAGGTGTTTGTTTAGGGATTTCAAAAACCGCCAATGCTTTATTAGGTGTTTTTAAGAAACTAATACGTTTTAAATCGGTTTCAGAAATTAAAACTTCATCTGTGGCATCAATATTGAAAGATTCCGTTGTATATAATGTATGAAGCTTTAAACTAGACGCCAACAATTCTTTTATTGTTTTAACACCTTCAACAACAAAAAAACCTAGGTCTTGTCTATATTTTTTTTGCTTTAAACTCGTTATTAATTTTATTTGGCTTTTACTAAGCATGCCTTTTTCTAATTTTTTATAAAGAAAAAGAAAATATTAGTAACATTGGCCTCGACATTAATTTTTCAGTTGAAAAAAATGTATTTTTGAACGCGTAACGTATATTTCAATTATTTTTTCAGTTGAAACAAAATTTTTAAACAAATTTAACCAAGATTAAAGGACGAGTACATTTTGAAACTTCAATTCAACAATATATTAATTTTACTAGTTTGCTTTATTTGCATTACCGCATGTGATAGTTTAAAACGCGTTGCAGAAGAAGACCATGTACTTTCTGAAAACACCATTCTTGTTAACGGTAAAAAAGAAAACACCGAAATATTAAATAATTTACTTTACCAAAAACCTAACACGAAGATTCCAATATTAGGAGTTCCGTTGCGGTTACACGTCTACAATTTAGCACGTCCAAATATTGATTCTATTATAAATGCTGATTTAAATAAAAGACCAAACAAGAAAAAACATCTCGAAAATTTTCTATCAAAAAAGCAGTTAAATAAATATATTGAATCGAAGACAAAATTTAATGCTTGGCTAAAAAAAACAGGAGAAGCTCCTATTATTGTTAATGAGTTAAAAACCAAAAAATCGATAATCCGTCTCAATGATTATTACATTAACAATGGTTGGCTCGATGTAAAAACCGATTATGATATTACAAAAACAGACGATAAACGCGCTAAAATTGAATATCAAGTAGAAACAGGTGAGCCTTTTATTATCGATACGATTACTCCAAACATTAAATCGCCAATTATCGATACTATTTATCAAAAAATAAAAAAGGACGCATTAATAAAACACAACGACCAATACAGAACTGTTAATTTTGAGCAAGAACGAGAACGCATCGCTACAGAAATAAGGAATTCGGGTGTGTATCATTTCTCTCAAGATTACATTACCATGGATATTGATACCATTGGCACTAATAAAAAAATGAATGTTGGCATCCATATTCAAGATCGAGCTATTAAAAATCAAGATTCAATTACACGTGTACCTTTTAAAATTTACACCATTAGAGATGTAAACATTATTACCGATTATTCTTTTGAAAACCGAGATAAACCTTTTCTAGATTCTATAAAATACAACGGTTACAATATTTATGCTTACGATAAAATAAAATACAGACCACGCGCACTTACCGATGCCATGTTTACCAACGCTGGCACTATTTTTAAAGATTTAGACCGAACTAGAACTTATAGACACCTCAACGAATTACGCACCTTTAAATATCCTAATATTGAGTATTACGAGCATGAAGACAACACCTTAACAGATACTATACGCTTAACACCTTTAAAAAAGTTTAATTTTGGTTTTAGTACGGATGTTTCTCAAAGTAATATTCAAAATTTCGGTTTTTCACTTAGCCCAAGTTTACAAATAAGAAATATTTTTAGAGGTGCCGAAACTTTTGAAATATCGGGAATTGCATCTATTGGCTCTTCAAAAGATAAAAACGACCCAGGCGATCCTTTTTTTGATATTAACGAATATGGTCTCGATTTAAAACTAACTATTCCTAGATTGTTTTCTCCATTTTATACCGAGCGTATTATTCCAAAATACATGTCGCCAAGCACTAGCATTAACTTATCTACAACAAGCCAAACTAATATTGGTTTAGATAAAGAAACCTTTAGTGGAGCGTTTAGTTTTAAATGGCAACCTAATAGTAAAGTGACTGATAAATTGGATATTTTCAATATGCAATACATCAACAACCTGAACATAAAAAATTATTTTAGAGTTTATACAACATCTTTCACAACACTAAACAATATTGCCCAAGAAGTTGGTTATGTTGGTCCAGATGAAGAATTAAACATTCCTAACTCCGATAACCCAAATAATCAAGCCGATGAGTTTATAGCCTATGCTTTGGCCGATACTACACCATCTGAAATATCTAGCAGTGAAGTTTCAACCATTCAAGGCATAGACGAACGGAAAACAAGACTTACCGAAAACAACTTAATACTTTCATCCAGTTTCAGCTTTACTAAAGATGGTAGAACCAATATTTTTGATGAAAATTTTTCAATATTTAAATTTAAATTAGAAGCGGCAGGAAACATATTAGCAAGTGCATCGGATTTTATTGGTCTTAAAAAAGACGATCAAGATCGATATGAGCTCTTAGGTGTTGCTTTTTCTCAGTACTTAAAAACAGAATTAGATTACACAAAACATTGGGATTTAGGTACTAAAAACGTAATCGCTATGCGTAGCTTTTTAGGTATCGCTGTTCCTTACGGAAACTCAACAAGTATACCATTTTCTAAAAGTTTCTATGCTGGTGGACCTAACGACAACAGAGCTTGGTCGGCCTATGGCTTAGGGCCAGGGAGTTCGCAAACCACAAACGAATTTAATGAAGCTAACCTAAAAATTGCTTTTAACTTAGAACATCGCTTTAATTTAATTGGTAATTTAAATGCCGCATTTTTTATCGATGCAGGAAATATTTGGAATATTTTTGACGATGTTGAAACCGAAGGAGCCACTTTCGACAGCTTCAGTTCATTAAAAGATATCGCTGTAGGTTCTGGTACTGGTTTACGCTACGATTTTAGCTTTTTTGTTTTTAGATTCGATGTAGGCTTTAAAACCTACAATCCATCCAACGAAACACAAAACCGTTGGTTTCAAGAATATAACTTCTCAAATGCTGTATATAACATAGGTATAAACTACCCTTTTTAACCCCTTTTTATTTTCGATTTCACTATAACGTTTTAGTATAACTTTAGTATTTTCAACATAATAAATCGCAGTTTTTTATTTAAAAATTGATTACTTTTGGTAACTAGTAATTATTAATCAATAAATTAAAAATGGGACACAATATAAAACCAGGTGTAGCTACAGGCCTAGAAGTACAAGCAATTTTTAATCACGCTAAAGAAAACGGATATGCTTTACCAGCAGTAAACGTTATTGGATCGGACACTATTAATGGTGTTTTAGAAACTGCAGCAGATTTAAATGCTCCAGTAATTATTCAATTTTCTAATGGTGGTGCGCAATTTAATGCAGGAAAAGGTTTAAGTAACGAAGGTCAAAAAGCAGCTATCGCAGGTGGTGTTGCAGGCGCAAAACATGTACATACTTTAGCCGAAGCTTACGGTGTTCCAGTAATTTTACATACCGATCACTGTGCTAAAAAATTATTACCTTGGATTGATGGTTTATTAGATGCAAGTGAAGTACACTTTAAAGAAACAGGAAAACCATTATTCAGTTCTCACATGATTGATCTTTCAGAAGAACCAATCGAAGAAAATATCGCAATTTGTAAAACATACTTAGAAAGAATGTCTAAAATGGGCATGACTTTAGAAATAGAGTTAGGTATTACAGGTGGTGAAGAAGATGGTGTAGATAATTCTGATGTTGATGATTCTAAATTATACACACAACCAGAAGAAGTAGCTTATGCTTACGAAGAATTAAGCAAAGTAAGTCCACAATTTACTATTGCAGCAGCTTTTGGAAATGTACACGGTGTTTACAAACCAGGAAACGTTAAATTAACTCCGAAAATTTTAAGAAATTCTCAAGAATTCATCACAAAAAAATATGGTGTTGAAGAAAACCATATCGATTTTGTATTCCACGGTGGATCTGGTTCTACAGTCGAAGAAATTAGAGAAGGAATTAGCTACGGTGTAATTAAAATGAACATCGATACAGATTTACAATACGCTTTCATGGAAGGTATTAGAAATTACATGGGTGGAAAATCTGAATATTTAAAAGCACAAATTGGAAATCCTGATGGATCTGATTCTCCAAACAAAAAATATTACGACCCAAGAGTTTGGTTACGTGAAGGTGAAAAAACTTTTATTGCACGTTTAAAGAAAGCTTTTGAAGATTTAAACAACGTAAATACTCTATAATTATAGGTTATTTTTTAACATACATTAAGGCTCTGCATTTAGCGGAGCCTTTTTTTATGTATTATACTCTAAATCAAATAATTAAAAGGTAAAAGTCAATAAAATCACTTAGGCGTTACCACAAAATTAAAAAAAGGTTTAATTTTGCCGTCAGGCTTTCCGCTGTATCTTTTTATTTTTACTTAAAATTGCTTTGCATTTCAATTAAAAACAAAAAGGATGCCGCATCAATCCTTAACGCAGTTAACGGCTTAATATTAAAGCTTTAAACTTTAAAACACACATTACTATGTCTTGGTTTAAAAGAAAAACAAAAGGTATTACTACAACTACGGAAGAGAAAAAAGACACTCCAAAAGGACTTTGGTACAAATCTCCAACAGGTAAAATTGTAGATGCCGAAGAATTAGAAAAAAACTTTTACGTAAGTCCAGAAGATGGATACCACGTTAGAATAGGAAGTAAAGAATATTTCGAAATCCTTTTTGATGATAATAAATTTAAAGAACTAGATAAAAATCTAGATTCTAAAGATCCTTTAAAATTCGAGGATACTAAAAAATACCCAGAACGTTTAAAAGCTGCTCAAGATAAAACAAAACTAAAAGACGCTGTGCGTTGTGCTGTTGGTAAATCTAAAGGAAAAGACATTGTAATAGCCTGTATGGACTTCGCTTTTATTGGCGGATCTATGGGTAGTGTTGTTGGAGAAAAAATTGCACGTGCTGCAGATTACTCTTTAAAAAATAAATTACCATTAATGGTTATTTCGAAATCTGGAGGAGCTAGAATGATGGAAGCCGCATTATCTTTAATGCAATTAGCCAAAACATCTGTTAAGCTTGCACAGTTAGCCGATGCTGGAATACCATATATTTCTTTATGTACAGATCCTACAACAGGAGGAACAACGGCATCATTCGCCATGTTAGGAGATATTAATATAGCAGAGCCTGGAGCTTTAATTGGTTTTGCTGGCCCTAGAATTGTGAGAGATACCACTGGAAAAGAATTACCAGAAGGATTTCAAACTTCAGAATTTTTACTAGAACACGGTTTCTTAGATTTTATAACACTAAGAAAAGATTTAAAAAACAGAGTTAATCAATATGTTGATTTAATAACAAATCAACCTTTAAGAGCATAAATAAAAAAGCGAGCCAAATGGCTCGCTTTTTTATTATAGACTAAAACCTTATATTCTCTTTAAATTTAAAAAACGCCTTATACAGCTTTCCTAAGGGATACTGAGAACTCCGTTCCTTTACCCAATTCACTTTTCACATCAATTCTTCCTCCTAACGATTCTATATGGTTTTTAGTTATAAATAAACCAACACCTCTCGCATCTTTATGCTTATGGAATGTTTTATACATTTTAAAAATATCGTCTCCATGAGTCTTCATATCGATACCTAAACCATTATCCTTAAAAGTTATTACAACAAAAGCCTCACTTACTTCACTAAATAAAAACACTTCCGCTAACCTATCACTAGCTCTATACTTTAAAGCATTTGTTAAAAAATTTAAAATTATACTATCCAAAAAAGCCGGTATAGCCATAACCTCATGTTTAGGATTTACATTATTGGCTATCTTACATTTTATATTTTTTGCTAAACCACTAACATTATAGATTGCTTTACTGCAATACTCGTGAAGGTTTAAAGGCTTCACTTCCTCCTTATTCATTGATTTTATTTTAGCTACTTCACTTAAGTGAGATACCGTATCATTTAAGTTTTTTATAGATTCCTTTAAATACTCGAAATTCTCACTTTTACAGGCTGTAGATGTAGCTTCTTCCTCTGCAATAAAACCAACTAATGTTTCTAAATTAGAAGAATGCGTTCTTAAATTATGTGTAACGATATCGGCAAAGTTTGATAATCTATTATTTTGTTCTTTACTTAAATCTAGTAAAATTTTCAACTCTTCTTGATCAGATTTTTGTTGAGAAACATCATGTATTTCAGAGATAAAATACTCAGGATTCCCATTATCATCTCTTACCAGCGACACAGAAAGCCGCACCCAAACAATAGAGCCGTTTTGATGAAAATAACGCTTCTCTATAGTATAATTAGAAATATCGCCACGAAGTAAAGCACGCATAGCTCCTAAATCTTTATAGAGATCGTCTTTATGCGTAATATCTTGAAAGGTTTTTTCATAGAGTTCTTCCTTTGAATACCCTAAATATTTCACGATACTATCATTAACTTTAATCCATTCGCCACGCATACCCACAATGGCAAGACCGCCCATGGCATAATTAAAAATGTTCTCAAATAATTTATGTCGTGAAAAACTAATAGCCATACAATGCAAGTTAATTTATACAAGGATAAAAGTTAAATGTTTTTTTTTAATTAAATCATAAAAACGAGGAAAAATACTATAAAATGCCGACAAATTACCTTTCATCTATTATTTGCCATTTAAATAGCTAATTATAAGAACTATAAAAGCTTAAACAGCTCGTTTATTATCTAAAAAACATCAAAATCTAAAACTTAAAAAATGAGCAGACATTAAAACTAAAATATATAGAGACGAAACACTACATAAACAAAATTCATCAATCTAACAGTAATTCTTTTATTGTTACCTTATTTTATTTCTAAAAATCACTATATTTGCACGCTTGAAAGAAAAACTTTCGAGTTTACATAACAATCATTTACAATAATATTAGAATGTACTTATCAAAAGAAGAAAAACAAACCATGTTTGCAAAACATGGTAATGACAAAAACGATACAGGTTCTGCAGAAGGGCAAATCGCTTTATTTACACAAAGAATTGAGCACTTAACGCAACACTTAAAAAAGAACCGTAAAGATTATAATACTGAGCGTTCTTTAGTTATGTTAGTAGGTAAAAGAAGAAGCTTACTTGATTACTTAATTAAGAAAGATATCTTAAGATATCGTGCTATAGTAAAAGAATTAGGATTAAGAAAATAATCTCAATACAAAAACCACGCTTTTCAGCGTGGTTTTTTATTATATATTAACTCAATTTGAACGAGTATAACTTTCAAATTAGAAGAAGCTAGATCCCAAAATGAGTTTGGGACAAAAGGTTTTTCATTGGTCGCACACAACAACTACACACAACAACACAACGACCATTGTTTAACATAATTTGAGTATATTTATGCTTGAATTACAAGAAAAAATTTATGATTCCAAAAGTTTTTAAGGAGGTTATTGACCTTGGGGACGGTAGAGAAATCTCTATTGAAACCGGAAAATTAGCAAAACAGGCCCATGGTTCTGTTGTTGTTCAATCAGGAAAATGTATGTTATTATGTACAGTTGTTTCCAATTACAAACAAGCAGATGTTGACTTTTTACCTTTAACGGTAGATTACAGAGAAAAATTTGCTGCTGCTGGACGTTACCCAGGTGGTTTCTTTAAAAGAGAAGCAAGACCTAGTGATGGTGAAGTTTTAACTATGCGTTTAGTAGATCGTGTTTTACGTCCGTTATTCCCAAAAGATTATCACGCAGAAACACAAGTGATGATTCAATTAATGTCTCATGACGATGATGTTATGCCAGAAGCTATGGCTGGTTTAGCGGCGAGTGCTGCTATTCAATTATCAGATTTCCCATTTGAATGTGCTATCTCTGAAGCAAGAGTTGGTCGTGTTAATGGTGAATTTGTAATTAACCCAACACGTGCTCAATTAGCAGAATCTGATCTTGAAATGATGATTGGAGCTTCTGCCGATTCTGTAATGATGGTTGAAGGTGAAATGGATGAGATTTCTGAGGAAGAGATGGCAGATGCTATCAAATTTGCTCACGAAGCGATTAAAGTTCAAATTGCTGCACAATTACGTTTAGCTGAGGCTTTTGGTAAAAAAGAAACTCGTGAATACGCTACTGCAGAAGTTAACGAAGAATTACAAAAAAGAATACACGATTTAGCTTACGATAAATGCTACGCTATTGCTAAGAAGGGAACTTCTAAAGTAGAACGTACTAATGCATTTGCTGAAGTTAAAGAAGAAGTTAAAGCTTCTTTTACTGAAGAAGAAATGGCTGAATTTGGCCACCTTGTTGGAGGATACTACAGTAAAGCTGAAAAAGAAGCGGTTCGTGAATTAACGTTAAGCGAAGGTTTACGTTTAGACGGAAGAAAGACTGATGAAATTAGACCAATCTGGTGTGAGGTAGATTACTTACCATCTACACACGGTTCTTCTATTTTTACACGTGGAGAAACGCAAGCTTTAGCAACAGTAACTTTAGGAACATCTAGAGATGCTAACAAAATAGATATGCCATCTTACGAAGGTGAGGAGAATTTCTATTTACATTATAACTTCCCTCCTTTTTGTACAGGTGAAGCTAGACCATTAAGAGGAACATCTCGTAGAGAAGTTGGTCATGGTAACTTAGCGCAACGTGCATTAAAAGGAATGATTCCTGCAGATTGTCCTTACACTGTACGTGTAGTATCAGAAGTATTAGAATCTAACGGTTCGTCTTCTATGGCAACAGTTTGTGCTGGTACAATGGCTATGATGGATGCTGGTGTTAAAATGACAAGACCTGTTTCTGGTATTGCTATGGGATTAATTTCTGATGGTGATCGTTATGCTGTATTATCTGATATTTTAGGTGATGAAGATCACTTAGGAGATATGGATTTTAAAGTAACTGGTACTACTGAAGGTATTACTGCTTGCCAAATGGATATTAAAATTAAAGGATTAAGCTACGAGATTTTAGTGAATGCACTAAAACAAGCTCGTGCAGGTCGTTTACATATCTTAGGTAAAATTACTGATACAATTGCAGCTCCTGCAGAAAGTGTTAAAGATCATGCGCCTACAATGGTAACGCGTAGAGTTCCTAACGAATTTATTGGTGCATTAATTGGACCAGGAGGAAAAGTAATTCAAGAAATGCAAAAAGAAACTGAGACTACTATCGTTATTAACGAAGATCCAGTGACTGAAGAAGGTATTGTTGAAATATTAGGAGTTGGTAGTAAAGGTATTGATGCTGTTATGGCAAAAATAGATTCTTTATTATTTAAACCAACCGTTGGTAACGTTTACGAAGTAAAAGTTATTAAAATGCTTGATTTTGGAGCCGTTGTAGAATATATGGATGCGCCAGGAAACGAGGTTTTATTACACGTAAGTGAATTAGCTTGGGAACGTACTGAAAACGTATCTGATGTTGTTAACATGGGTGATATTTTTGATGTGAAGTATTTTGGACAAGATCCAAGAACACGCAAAGAAAAAGTATCTCGTAAAGCAATTTTACCAAAACCAGAAGGTTATGTTGCAAGACCACCAAGAGATGACAAACGTTCTGGTGGACGTGATAACAGAGGTGCTCGTGACAATAGAGGTCGTGATAACCGTCGTGACGATAGAAAACCAAGAGAAGATAAAAAAGAAGATTAATTTTTAATTTTTCTCAAAATAAAAAAAGCTCAATAATTAATTTTATTGGGCTTTTTCTATATTGCATCAAGTTTATAAACCCTAATATGCTCACTCACTATATTAAACAAAAAAGGCATTATTCTATTAATGCAACGTTATGTTACGTTATTATCTTTTTCACAATAGTATTTAATCCTTCAACCATAAATGCTCAAGAAAAGACTAACAAATATCAACAGATAGAAACCCTTTTATTAAAATCTAAAAAATTAGCCCAAACAAATATTGATAGTTCACTTTCTTATGCAGAAAAAGCTGTAAAAGAATCAAAATTGATAAGTAATGATACACTACTAGCAAAATCTCACTTACAACAGAGCAGTCTTTTCATTTTCAAAAAAGAGTTTTCTAAATCAGATTCCTTACTCCAAGAAAATCTTACACGAAATTTACCTAAACACATTAAAGGACTCACACTGCATAACCTAGCAACAATACAGTACTATAAACAAGATTTCCCTAAAGCTCTCTCTCTTTATTTAGAAGCTGCAGAAATTCTTGAACAAACAAAAAAAACAAAACAACTCGTTAGTACTTATTCTAATATTGGCGCTATTAATGCTTCATTAAAAAACTATAAAAATGCACAAACTTACTTAGAAAGAGCTCTTGCCTTAAGTGATTTTAACGAAGTAATAAAACTTCAAATTTTAGTTAACCTATGTAACATTTACTATAGCCAAAAACTTTTTGAAAAATATACACAAAGTATTTTTAAAGCAGAAAAACTCGCTATAAAGTACAACTCCAAAAATACATTATCTACAATATATACCAATTTAGCCATATATTTCACAAATGAAGGGGCAGATTATAACCGAGCTATTATTTATGGAAAAAAAGCAATTTCATTAAAAAAAGAACTCAACAGCACTAACACAATCAACGTTACTTACAATAATGTAGGCAATGCTTATCTTAAAAAAAAGGAATACACCAAAGCTATAAATTTTCTAGATAGCGCAAGTCTTGATGCTCAAGGCCTTTTAAAATCATATATATTCAACAACCTGAAAGAATCTTACTTAGGATTAAAACAATATAAAACAGCTTTACATTATGCCGATTTAAAAGATAAAATTAAGGATTCCATTACCAATGAGCAACAAAAAGAAAGTGTAGCAGAATTAACCGAAAAATATGAATCGGAGAAAAAAGAGCAACGTATTCATATTCTAGATACAAAAAACAAACTTCAAGCACTTACAATAAGGCAACAAAATTATTTACTTGTAGCCTTGATATTTTTTGTTTTACTAATTGCTGTTTTAGGTTATTTCGGATTCAAAAATTATAAAATGCAGCAACAATTAGATAAAGTATTATTGCAACAAAAATTGATAAAAACTCAATTGAATCCACATTTCCTATTCAATGCTTTACAAAGTATTCAAAATTTCATATACCAAAATGACAAGGAGAAATCCAGCAGTTATCTTACTAGTTATTCCAAATTAATACGATTGGTTTTAGAAAAATCTGATGATGATTTTATCACTGTTGAAGATGATAAAACTGCTCTAGAATCTTATCTTACTCTACAACTACTTAATTACAATAATAAGTTTTCATTCACAATAAACGTTGAAGACTCTATAGATGAAGATTTTGATATGCTACCAACATTAATTACCCAACCTTTTGTGGAAAATGCCATATTACATGGACTAAAAGAGAATGTTAACGGTATTATTAGTATAAAATATTATAAGCATGACACCATTTTATATGTATCCATAACCGATAACGGTAAAGGTTTTGAAGTTAGAAAAGAAGATTCTAATCGATTACATAAATCTATGAGTATGGCAATTATAAAAGAACAATTAAAAAACCTTAATAAAACATCAAAACATTTTAAAGGCGATATTGCGATTAGTACAACACTTAAAGGCACCCAAGTTCTTTTAAGTTTTACAACCGCATAAATATATTATCTTTGCCCTACTATGAACGCTATATCTTGTTTTATTGTAGAAGACGATCCTCAAGCATTTTCCTATGCTTCGTCCATTATAAAAAGCTATAAAAATATAAATATAGCTGGGAACTCCAACACTATTAAAGAAGCCGCAAATCTAATAAAGAAACTAAAACCCGACTTTATAATTTTAGATGTTTTTCTTATTGATGGTAATGCTTTCGAATTTCTTCATTTATTTGATACCATTGATTTTAAAATTATTTTTACCACCTCTTATGCCAAGTTTGCTATAGATGCTTTTAAGTTTAGCGCTATAGATTATCTATTGAAACCTTATAAGGAAAAAGAATTAATTTCGGCTATAAATAAAGTTATAAATGATATTAGTAAAACAAACTACCAGTCGCAGTTAAACACATTAATGCATAATATTTCTCATAAAGATGAATCTAAAAAATTAGTTCTAAAAAATGCAGATGCTATTCATGTTGTAGATATAAAAGATATTTTATACGCAAAATCAGATAATAATTACACCTCTTTTTTATTAACAAATGGTAAAAGCATATTAGTTTCTAAACCCCTTAAATCATTTGATGAGAAACTAAAAAATTATAATTTTTTCCGTGTACATCAAAGTTTTTTAATTAACTTAAACTATATCACTTCATTTAACAAACGTAATGAAGAAGTTATTCTAAACGGTAATCATTCTATTCCTGTAGCTCAAAGCAGAAAAAAGAATTTACTTACTTATATTGATGAATTATTCTAAACGCATTAGCTAGAATTCTCTTCAATAAGGCTCTATTTCTAGATGCTTCACGTTAAATTCTCATTTGTAGAAATATTCATCTTTAAAAGATTTAACTTTACTTCTAGAAAATAAGAACACCATTATATCAATACTATCCATTACACTATTGCTTTCCTGCAAAAAAGATATAAATAACCCAAAACAATAAACTGACTGAATACGTTTCGACCTAAAAGATAATTAGGGAAAGACATATTTCTAAACACTAATAAAAAAAATTATAATCAAAATGAAAAAAACTTTAACAGTATTTACTCTAATTACTATTTGCACGCTATTTCAATCGTGTTATGTTATGAAAAAATCTGATGATTTTTACAAAATTGAAACATCAAACCTTAACACCCTTTACCTTATTGATGTTTCTGGTAGCATGGAAGGCATAGACGAAGGCTCCGTAAAAGACCAAGTTATGAGAGAAGTTGGAGACACAGCAGGCAATCAGGTAAGTAAAATTATTGGTGGAAAAGTAGGGAGCCTTCTTGGCAAACAAGTCTCTAAAGAAGCGACTAAACTAGGTGCTGTAAAACGTAAATTAATACCTGCAATAAAAGGCCTGCCTGACGGTAAAAAATTCATTGTATTTACTTTTAGTAATGAGGTTACAAAACAGTCTACAGAATTTAGGATCGCCGACAATATGTCGAGAACCTCTTCAAATATTTTTGTAAAAAACCTAAAAGCCAAAGGAGGCACAGATACTTTAAAAGGCCTTCTAGAAGCTTTATCTATGAATGATGTACAAGAAATAGTATTAATGAGTGATGGTCTACCAAATAGTGGCCCTGAAGCTGTACTTGAAGAAATACGCAAAGTAAACACAAACAATGTAATAATTCACACTATTGCCTTTGGAGAAGATGCCGATTTAGATTTTATGAGAACGTTAGCTCAAGAAAACAACGGAACATTTATTACTTCAAAAATATAAATAGTTAGAATGAGAGAAATTAAATAACTATTTTTTAATTTTCTAAAAAACATAAAAAGCCCAGTAATTTACATTTACTGGGCTTTTTTTATGAGACAGATATAAAGACAATCTTATCTAATTCAATAATTCAGGATTATTAAGAATCAATTCTATCTTTTTAATAATTACTGTAATTTGATTCATTTGCAATTCTATATTTCTAAAGTAAAGACTAATATCCCTATTTACCCAACTTTCTGAAATTACTCTTGCTCCTAAACTAATTCTTAATATAGCACTTTCAATATCATTACTATACTTTACATTAACTGCTTGTCCTATATGACATTTTTGACCAGCCAGCCTAATAATTTCTAAAGGTGAACCTTGAAATTGATCAGATAAATCAGAATTCAATAATGTATAAACCTTTTTTACTTGGTCTATGGATAATGCTTTATTGTTTCTAAGAATAAAGAAAGGATAAATAGTACGGATATTTCTTATTCCAAACTCTTTACTATTATAACTATTAGTTTTTGTTTCATCACTATAAGTTGGCTCTAAAAATGAAGCTTCCTTTATTGATTCATCAACAAAATCACAAAACATTTCAATACCCATATTTCTATAAAGAATTGGTGTTTTAAAATACCTATCCATTTCAACAATGGCAGCATTCCAACGCATGTAAGAACCGTAATTATATCCACTAGATAAATCATTTGAACAGCACCATGAAGTTGGCCAATCGGAATGATGGTAATATTCAGTTAACCCCTTTGGTAACGTATCCTTTAAAGAATCTATTACTTTACTAACGTTTTTAGGCAGAATTAATGCACCAGAATATGGAGGGCCAGTAAAGTATTTACTTCCTGTTATAGTTACAATATATCCTTTGCTTAAATAATTTTTTATATCTGTAGGGTCTAACCTAAGTTGGGCCGCATCTACAATAACTTGCATTGATAAATTATCAAATGTATTTAATCTTTGAATAAGTTCGTCACTAGGAGATTGATAGCCCAATTTTGATTGATCCATGGTATGCAATACCACATGCCTTCCCAATTCATTGGTTTTAGAAATTGCATTAAAAACTTCTTCATCTAATTGACTAGACGATTTTAACACTCCTTTTTCATCTCTAAAAGGAACTTTAATTAAATCAATATCTCTAAAGCCTTCAATTCTATCACCTTTTTTAACAGGATGATTTAAAGCTGTTGTGTTTTCAAAATGACATCCTTTTAATGCGGCAGGTACACCGCTACCCGTTTCATCAGAAGCGACTAAAACATGTGTAATATCTTTATTCGAAATAATTTGAGTTATGGCCGCTATTTGAAGTGCCGAATCGGTACCTGATGGGGAAAAAATTATTTGACATTCGTCATTTAATTTAAATATTTTTTTAAGGTTGTTTTTTAGTAACTCAGAAAACTCAATAGTGGCATTTCTAAAACCATTTTTCAAGCTATTTCTTATTAATATACTTCTAACTTTATCGGTTTTATCAAATGCAAAATTAGAAACACTTGAAGCCGTAGATGAAGCAAAAGTAAATGCATCAGGCCTAGGAAACGGACGACAACCATATTTATTTAATAAATTAATTTCGTCTATATTCAATCTTAGATCACCACCGTCCATTAATAAATATTCCGTTGGTTTTGCAAGATTTTCAATAATAGGTATCCAAGAATCCTTAAAAACTTTGTTGGTATTATTTAAACCATGAAAAGCTTGCAGTTCGTCATACTTCAATAACGATTCAGTATTTAATTCTTCATCACTTTTAATTAAATTAATTAAAAATGAATCAAGAGATTCTAATTTTTCCTTATCATCTTTTGGCAATAATTTATAAAATATCCTAGTTACTTTAAGTGCTGCTATATCGCATAAAACAGTATCATGCTTTTCGCTACCCAAAGCTTTATACCAAAGCTGCCATTCAATACCATATCTTAAATAAACTAAAGCTAAAACAGGTTTTTTTAAAAATGATGTTCCAATTATAATAGATTTGTTAGGTACAATTTTAAATGCATTAGGCTCACTTGTAGAGGTAATAATGTTTATGTTATTTATCTTTGGTACCGTATTAAATCTTTTTAAAACGTGAACCAGATAATTCACATTTTCTTTTTCAAATAAACTAGTTCTTTTATACTGATCTTCAATAAGTACATTATTTTTCATTGGTATTCTAATTTAAAATATTTATCAGAACAAGGTTTTCAAACAGAAATATATTATTGATTACCTAGCACTCCAAATTTAATATTTATTCTATTATTAAAGTTTAAAAAGCCCGTATCCAATTGAGACTTTTAAGTGATTTGGTGGCAAATATTGCGTATTCAATATTATCTTGGATAATATTAAACTATTACCATGTAACTATTTATTTTATACAACTGATAAAACATCGTAATATATGAAAATCTCATCAAATTTATTAACACTTTCTTAAATTTTGAAAAAAACCAGACCGCACCTAAATCCTTGTGAATCAACAAAATGAAATAACCCATATAGATCACTCTTCAATGAAGTATGAATTACCTCATTAAATTTACATCTATATGTTTAAATTACATTTATTTTCAGACCTAAAAACACATAAGATGACATCTAAATTATAAACTTAAATTAATTTTAATCTTGAGCTATAATATTTAACAAAAATACATTCCACCAACTAATTTAAGAAGCTAAAATGTGACTTTTTATTCCTTTTCGAGTCTATATAATATAGGTATTAAAAAATAGTTTGTTTTTTTTGTAACATTTATTGCTATATAAACGTATAACTATTGAATACCTTAACAGAGAACCTAAACAACATACTTTATAATGAGACAACTTAAAATTACCAAGCAGGTTACCAATAGAGAGACCGCATCGCTGGATAAATATCTTCAAGAAATTGGAAAGGTTGATTTAATTACTGCAGACGAAGAAGTTGAATTAGCACAACGTATTAAAGCGGGAGATCAAATCGCTTTAGAAAAGTTAACAAAAGCTAATTTACGTTTCGTAGTATCGGTTGCTAAACAATACCAAAACCAAGGTCTTACATTACCAGATTTAATTAATGAAGGTAATTTAGGTTTAATTAAAGCTGCACAACGTTTTGATGAAACACGTGGTTTTAAATTTATTTCTTATGCTGTTTGGTGGATTCGTCAATCTATTCTTCAAGCATTAGCAGAACAATCTCGTATTGTGCGTTTACCATTGAATAAAATTGGTTCGATTAACAAAATTAATAAAACATTTGCCTTTTTAGAGCAAAGCCATGAGCGTCCTCCTTCTGCTGAAGAAATTGCAAAAGAATTGGATATGACGATTAATGATGTTAAGGAGTCGATGAAAAACTCTGGACGTCACGTAAGTATGGATGCTCCCTTAGTTGAAGGAGAAGATTCTAACTTATACGATGTATTAAATTCAGGTGAATCTCCAAATCCAGATCGTGAATTATTACACGAATCATTACGTACAGAAATTGAACGTGCTTTAGAAACATTAACACCTCGTGAGGCTGATGTTATTCGTTTATACTTTGGTTTAGGAAACCAACACCCAATGACTTTAGAGGAAATAGGTGAAACTTTCGACCTTACACGAGAACGTGTGCGCCAAATTAAAGAAAAAGCTATTCGTAGATTAAAACATACGTCTAGAAGTAAAATACTTAAAACATATTTAGGTTAGTAAAATCATTTTTTTACGACTAAATAATGACTACAAACAGTTACAAAAATAACTGTTCGTTTTTTGATTGATGAAAGAACCCGCGGCTGATTACCGCGGGTTTATTTTTTTATGTATTTGAGATTTTCTTATTTCATACTATTTTTTTTATACTTTAGCAAAACCACTATAAAGTTTAACCAACTCAACTATGAAAACCATTTGCTATATAAGTCATTCTGTAGAACATAAATCCCAAGAAAAACTAAAAACATTATATAATAAAGCTAAAATAAACAATTCAAAGCAAGGTATAACAGGTATTCTTATATACAAAAATCAAACCTTTTTACAAGTTCTTGAAGGCGAAAAAAACACTGTTAATGAGGTTTTTGAAAGAATTAAAATCGACCCAAGGCACCAGCACGTTCTTAAAGTAGTAGACACTTCGATTGAAGAAATTATTTTTCAAGATTATCATTTTGGCTTTACAATAGTAGATAACAAGCAAGCAATAAAAAACCTTCATAACTATTTAGAATGGCTTCGTGGAGCAGAAAACAAGCTCGCAAATCAAATTATTGTTATGGTTGAAAACTTTATTAACGTTTCTCAATAACTAAAAGACAGAATATTTAACTACAGAATTACCATCTTTATAAACAAAAGATTAATCTGTCAAAACCCGTCTCTTTATATTTACAAAATTTATATTACTATATTTGGTAAATGCTAAAAACCATTTGCTATAAAAGTAAGATAAAATCAACTCTAAATATTTTAGAACTCGAAGCCTTATTCAATGAAACCCAAAACAAAAATGACACCGAAAACATTACGGGAGTTTTAGTAAAAAAAGAAAATACTTTTTTTCAAATAACTGAAGGCCAATCTACTGCCGTAGATAAAGTTTATCTAAAAATCAAAAAAGATTCGAGACATACAAATATTATCGAAATATTAAACAATCCCATTTCTCAATTAAGCTTTAATGCCTTCGGTACCAATTATATGGTTATTGAAGATATTAATGCACTTTACGGTTTACAAAAATACATTACAAACTTAGAGCAAAACAATTTTGAAAACAGTAGTCTCTTTTTAAAAATTATTGAAGACCTATTAACTACCAACTAATAAAAAACATTAGATTTGCGGAAACAACGCAAAATCAAATAAAATGTCTTCTAAATTAATTGCACCTTCCATGCTTGCTGCCGATTTCGGCAACTTACAACGTGATACAGAAATGGTTAATAACAGTGAAGCCGATTGGTTTCATATTGATGTAATGGATGGTCACTTTGTACCAAACATCTCTTATGGTATGCCTGTTATTGCTGCTATTAAAAAGCATGCTACAAAACCTTTAGATGTGCATTTAATGATTGAAAAACCAGAACGTTATATTGAAGAATTCGCAAAAGTTGGAGCAGATATTATTACTGTTCATCATGAATCTACAGTACACCTACACCGCACACTTACTCAAATAGAAGATGCAGGCTGTAAAGCAGGCGTGGTTTTAAACCTTACAACACCTGTTTCTGTTTTAGAAGATATTCTACCTAAGTGCTATATGGTTTTACTTATGTCAATAAATCCAGGTTTTGGTGGCCAAAAGTTTGAGGACATGACTTACAACAGAGTAAAAAAGCTTCGAAAAATGATTAACGAACAAGGTTTAAATACACGAATTGAAATTGATGGTGGTGTTACCGATAAAAATATCAAACAACTAGTTGAAGCTGGCGCAGATGTTTTTGTTGCTGGAAGTCACGTATTTAAAAGTGAAAACCAAATAGAAACAATAAAACAATTGAAAGCTTTAGCTAATTCTTAACATTCTTTAATAAAATAGTTTAATAAATCCCTAGTTGTAATAATACCTAGTAACACTCCATCCTTTTCAACTGGTAAAGAATGAAACCCTTTACTAGCCAAAATTAAAGCTACATCTTTAATTGATGTTTCTGGAGTTACTGTAACTACATTTTTCTCCATAACCTGCTCTATAGTAAAGTTATTAGGCACTACACTATCTAAGCTGTAATTATTATCTGCAATAGCTTTAGGGATGCTAATACGCATTAAATCGGTATAACTAATCATACCAATAATACTCTCTCCTTCAACCACGGGTATATGTTTAATTCTATGTCTATTAAAAAGCATTTCTGCTCTTTTTAAATCATCTTCTCTAGTTAAACCTATAATTGTTTTAGTCATTATAGTAGATATAGGTGTGTTTGCTTTCATCTTTCTTTTTTTATTACAAGCGTAAATCTATTGAAGAAAGATAACTTATTCTATGACAAATATCACTAAAGAAATTATTCAGAATTCTTTATTCGAAAAATGACATAAAATAACGCATAGAATTTTCACTACTAGTATTTATAAAAAAGAGGCTAAATTACACTTTGCCCACAAAACTCGTTTAAAGACACAACCTATTACTTTTTAATATTGATAAGACCTAGCTGTTTCTTTTTTTGTGTTTAGATTCATTAACAAAAATTAAAATCACACAAATAACAAAAACTACAGTAGCACATAGAAATAAACGAAATCTTGTAGATTCTAAACTTAAATCAACAAAGTCAAAGCTTAGAATATTTAAAAGCATCGCAATTATAAGCACTATTTTAGATAAATTTCTTTTAATCATATTTTTATAAATTTTTCCTTAGAAAGATATAAATAATTCTGAAATAGCTAATTGTCTTCTCTTATAGATAATTTCATTGGTAAAAAAAAATGTGAAACGTTTTAAACAAACATTTCACACTTTTATATTTGTGACCGCGAAGGGATTCGAACCCCCAACCATCAGAGCCGAAATCTGATATTCTATCCAGTTGAACTACGCAGCCATTTTTCCGCCTAAGCGATATTGTTTATTAAATTAATTTTTGTTTTACTATAGAAGAAATAGTTTTACCATCGGCTTGTCCTGCAAGTTCTTTGCTAACCATTCCCATAACTTTACCCATATCTTTCATACCGTCTGCTCCTGTTTGTTCTATAACAGCAACAACTACCTTTTCAATTTCCTCATCGGATAACGCTTCTGGTAAAAACTGAGAAATAACCTCTGCCTCTGCTAGTTCCGGAGTAGCCAAATCTTCTCTACCTTGCTCTAAATAAATAGCAGCACTATCTTTACGTTGCTTTACTTGTTTCTGAAGTATTTTAAGCTCTTGATCTTCGTTTAACTCTTCTTTAGCTCCACTTTCTGTTTGAGCTAACAAAATAGCCGATTTTACAGCACGCAAAGCCGTAAGTGCCGTTTGATCTTTAGATTTCATTGCACTTTTAAGCGCAGTCATTATTTCTTCTTGAAGAGCCATTTTTCAATTTATTTAGTATGCGAAGATAAAAAAAACTTAGTATTAAATTACTCGAATCAATGATTAGTTTCGGTAGTAAATTTTAAAAAAACCATAAAAAAACCCAAAAAGTATTGTTTACTTTTCGGGCTTATTATTTAGATAAATTTACTAGTTATATCATTAATCTACATTATCATGTAAAAATGAATTATTACTTCTCACTTGTAAATCATCATTATCATCTAAACCAATGCTTGTTCTAGAAAAATCGTTATCTGATGAGTGTTTAGAATCCTCTAAATTAACACCTTGACGTTTGTATGCTGGCACTTTTTCTATATCATCAATTTTTGCATTATTGAATTTATAGTTGAAATCCTTCATTTTACGACGGCGTTCTGCTGCACGTTCTTTCAATAATTCTGAAATTGGCGTGTTCATCGGGTCAATCTCTTCCTCTACAACATCTTTCTTAACAGGTTCTTCTTTCCTAACCACTTTTCTTTCGAAAACAATATCTTCTCCTATTTCATCAATAATCTGTTTAGCAGAAGTTTGTTTTCTAATTAACGCCGCTTCTACTTCCGAGAAATCATCTAAAGAATACCTAACATCTCCGTTTGCATTCGGTTTAACTTCTGGAATAACCTCTACATGGTCGTTAACAGCAATATCCTTAATATCCTCATCGTCTAGACTGAAAGTAACTTTCTTCTCGATAACTTCTTCTTTTCTCTCTTCCTTTTTAGTCTCACGGCTAATTGGCAAATCGAAGGTTAAGGTTATTTGTTTTTCTTCTTCAAAGTCTTCGGCAATTACTTCAACTTCACGACTATTTTCAAATTCGTCTATTTGTTTATTTACAGAGTTAATAATAAAATCATCTTCATCTTCTACATTCACACGAACTTCATCATAAACGACTTTCATGTTTCTTAAAATCTCCGAGGTAGGAATTAAATCAATATTTTGTGGCGGCGATGATAATTTATCCTTTCTTATCACGCTTTTTTCCAAAAAAGTGAATTCCTCCTCTTCATCTAAATCCAACGTATGTTTTACTACTTTCGGCTCTTCCTTTTTTTCAACAACAACTGGCGGCACAATAACCTCAGATTTAACTTCTTTAGCTTCTATCTCTTTTTCCTCACTTAAAGAATGAATTACTTTTTTAGTTTCAGTATTAGAAATTTCGTCTTGTTGTTCAATATTAAAACCAGTTGCTATTATAGTTACAGCAATAGATTCATCTAAAGATTCATCTTCACCTACACCCATAATAATGTTGGCGCCGTGGCCAGCTTCATTTTGAATGTGGTCGTTAATTTCTCCTATTTCGTCTATAGTAATTTCTTGAGCTCCAGAAACGATTAAAAGCAGTACGTTTTTAGCACCTGTAATTTTATTATCGTTTAATAATGGTGAATCTAATGCTTTACGAATAGCATCTTGCGCACGGTTTTGACCAGACGCTAATGCAGAACCCATAATAGCTGTTCCACTATTACTTAATACGGTTTTAGCATCACGTAAATCAATATTTTGTGTATAGTGATGTGTAATAACTTCGGCTATACCACGAGCAGCGGTAGATAGTACTTCGTCTGCTTTCGAGAACCCGGCTTTAAAACCAAGATTTCCGTAAACCTCACGAAGCTTATTGTTGTTAATTACAATTAATGAATCGACCATACCTCGCAATTTCTCAATACCTTTTTGAGATTGTTCGATACGCATTTTTCCTTCAAACTGAAAAGGCATAGTAACAATGCCTACAGTTAAAATATCCATGTCTTTGGCCATTTTAGCAATAATAGGGGCTGCACCAGTACCAGTACCACCACCCATTCCGGCAGTAATAAATACCATTTTAGTGTTTGAATCTAACATTTGAGAGATATCCTCAAAACTTTCTACTGCCGATTGTTCTCCGATATCAGGATTTGCTCCTGCACCAAGACCTTCGGTTAAGTTTAGACCTAATTGTATTTTGTTTGGAACACCACTGTTTTGCAAGGCTTGTGCATCGGTATTACATACGTAAAAGTCGACACCTTTTATACCTTGTTGGAACATGTGATTGATAGCGTTACTACCGCCACCACCAACGCCAATAACTTTAATAACATTTGATTGATTTTTAGGTAAATCAAATGCAATGTTTTCGAATTCTTTGTTGCTGCTCATAACTCTGTTTTACTGGGGTTTTGTACTAAATATTTTTTATTCAATGGATTTCTTTATCAATATTTTTATTCTGCGTTATCTAAAAAATCTTTAACGCGTTCGGTTAATTTATCGAGAAAAGAACGTCTTTCTCTAACCGGTTCTACTTTAATTTCTTCAGCAGGGCTGTCTTCTATTTCTACTTCTTCTTCTATAACTTCTTCTTCAACCTGTTGCTCTATTTTTTTGCGTTCTTGACGTTTTAACCCGTCTAACACTAAACCAACTGCAGTTGCAAAAAGCGGACTTGTAACATCCTCGTTACTATCGCCTGCCAAATGTTCGTTAGGGTAACCAATTCGGGTATCCATACCAGTTATGTATTCTACCAATTGCTTTAAGTGCTTTAACTGGCTTCCTCCACCTGTTAAAACAATACCCGCAATAAGGTTTTTCTTTTGTTCTTCGTGACCGTAATTTTTAATTTCAACGTACACTTGTTCTATAATTTCCACAACACGTGCATGAATAATTTTTGAGAGATTTTTTAATGTTATTTCTTTTGGTTCACGACCTCGTAAACCTGGAATAGAAACAATTTCGTTGTCTTTGTTTTCGCCTGGCCATGCTGAACCAAACTTTATTTTTAATAATTCGGCTTGTTTCTCAATAATAGAACAGCCTTCCTTTATATCTTCTGTAATTACATTTCCTCCGAAAGGAATAACTGCGGTATGACGAATAATACCATCTCTAAAAATGGCTAAATCCGTTGTACCTCCACCTATATCAATTAACGCGACACCGGCTTCTTTTTCCTCTTGGCTTAAAACTGCATTAGCTGATGCTAAAGGTTCTAACGTGATACCTTCTAAATTTAAATCGGCGCTTTGTATACAACGTCCAACATTTCGAATAGATGATACTTGACCAACTACCACATGGAAATTTGCTTCTAAACGGCCACCATACATTCCTATAGGCTCTTTTATTTCAGCTTGACCATCAACTTTATATTCTTGTGGTAATACATGAATAATTTCTTCCCCTGGAAGCATTACTAGTTTATGCACTTGGTTTATTAATCGATCTATATCATCTTCATCAATGACAAGTTCCGAATTTGATCGCGTTATATAATCGCTATGCTGTAAACTTCGAATATGCTGTCCCGCAATACCTACCGTAACACCATCAATTTTCATTTCGGCTGCTGCTTCTGCTTCTTGAACTGCTTGCTGAATGGATTGAATAGTTTGTGTAATATTATTTACTACACCACGGTGCACACCTAAACTTTTAGACTTTCCTATGCCTAAAATTTCAAGTTTGCCGTATTCATTTTTACGACCAATCATAGCCACAATTTTTGTGGTCCCTATATCTAATCCTACTGATATGTTATGCTCCATGGCTTATATTTTGGTACATACTACTTGGTTATCGAATTGCAAATTTACTTTGCTATAATTATCTAGCGTCTTTTCTTTGATGTTTTTTTGATAAAATGCTTTCAAATTATTTATTTTTTTGTCTATTAATTCTAAATCACCTAATTGCACTAAAAACTTACACTGTCTTAATTTTAAAAATAACACATTATTAGCACTTTGGTGAATTTCAATGACATTCGTTTTTAAAAAATGATCATCTTTAATTTTTGTTGCAATTTTAAATATGTTTTCTAAGTTATTTTTCTCAACAAAACCAGTAACAAGTGGCACTCTTGCCGAATAATTAGTTGACAACGGCATATAAAAACCGCGATCGTCAATATAATAAGAGGCATTTGTATTAACTCGTGCTATTGGTGTTTTTTGTTCTATTTCGGCGTTAAGCGTACCATTTACTGCTATATAAACTTCCGCACTTTCAATCATTGGATTAGATTTGAGAGTATTTTCCAACTTATTCAAATCTAAAGTTTCTTTAGCAACGTTTCTAACACTACCGTAATTTTGTATTAACAATTTACTAACAGTCTCATTAGTAATAAATAAGTTATCCTCTCCAATAAATTTCACAGCGGGATCTGTTACAAACCTCGTGTTATTTCTTCCTGATGCAAAAGCAAATAGAAAAACTACCAAACCGAGCAAACCGATCATCTTTATGTAATTCCAATTAACTTTCACAACTCAACGTTTTTTTTATATATTTTACTTGTTCGCCAATATCACCTGCACCAATAGTAAGTATCACATCAGCATTACTTTTTTTAATTTCTGAAAGCATTTCGGCTTTATTCACCAACTGCTTATTTTCAATTGTAACCTTATCCAATAACCATTCCGATGTTACGCCTTCAATAGGTAATTCTCTAGCAGGATAAATATCCAATAACATTAACTCATCAAACTGCGATAAGCTTTTTGCAAAATCAGCAATAAAATCTTTTGTTCTGCTGAATAAATGTGGCTGAAAAATAGCCAATACTTTCTTATTTGGATACATTTCACGAACCGCTTGATGTACAGCATTAATTTCCTCTGGATGATGTGCATAATCATCAATATACACCAAGGCATCCGTTTTAATTTGATAAGTAAATCTGCGTTTAACACCTTTGTAAGATGCTAATGCCTTGGCGAGCTGTTGGTACGGGCAACCATATTCTACAGCCATCGCCAAAGCCAATAATGCATTCGACAAATTATGTCTACCTGGCAGGTTAAACTCCAAATTTTCTAGCACTGTTATTGGTGTTTTTACATCAAAAACATAAGTGCCATTTATAATTTTTATATTTTGAACAGTATAATCAGAATCATCTTCAATACCGTAAGTTATTCCCTTTAATGGTAATCCGTTTTTTATAAACAACTTACCGTTTGGTTTTATTCGTTTTGAAAAATCTTCAAAAGTTTTTTTTAATTCTGAAGCATCTCCATAAATATCCAAATGATCGGCATCCATTGACGTGATTCCAGCAAAATCTGGAGACAATGTCATAAACGAACGATCGAACTCATCAGCCTCTACAACTGAAACCTCTGCCCCTTGTAAAATTAAATTTGAATTATAATTTTCACTTATACCTCCTAAAAAGGCAGTAAGTGGTACATTACATTCATGCATTAAATGTCCAAGGATACTTGTTGTTGTCGTTTTTCCATGGGTTCCTGCAACAGCTAAACACACCGTGTTTTCCGTAATTAATCCTAAAATCTCAGAACGCTTTAAAACCTTAAAATCATTTTTTCTAAAGTAATTTAATTCTAAATGTCCTTTAGGAACCGCTGGTGTATAAACCACCAATGTATTTTCTGAATTTAAAAAAACCGAATCAATCTGTTTTATATCATCATCAAAATGAACTTGCACACCCAATTCCACCAAACTATCAGTAATTGCCGTTTGGGTTTTATCATAACCTGCCACAAGCTTATTATTCGCATTAAAATAGCGTGCTATAGCACTCATGCCGATACCGCCAATGCCAATAAAATAGATATTATGTATGCTGTTTAAATTCATTTATCTCTTTAGAAGCTTTTCAACTTCATTTACTATATCTTTCGTAGCATTTACCAATGCTAATTGTTTAATATTTTTTCCTAATTCTGCTTGACGACCTGGCGCTGCAATAAGTTGCGAGAACTTATTTTGAAAATCGGCATCCAAATCTTCCTCATTTATAATCATGGCGGCATCTTTATCTACGACAGCCATAGCGTTTTTGGTCTGATGGTCTTCAGCAACATTTGGCGATGGAATAAAAATCACCGGTTTTCCAACGATACAAAGCTCGGATACAGAACTCGCTCCCGCTCTCGAAATCACCACATCTGCAGCAGCATAGGCCAAATCCATGTTGTTTAAAAACTCATGAACCTGCACATTTTTGGTGTTTCCATAAATTTTATATTGTTGATAATATAATTTCCCGCATTGCCAAATAATTTGAACATTCTGCGTATCCAGAAAATCTAATTTCTTCTCAATTAATTGATTTATTCGTCGAGCCCCTAAACTTCCTCCAATAACCAAAAGCGTAACTTTTCCTTTTTTTAAATCGAAGTACTCTATTCCCGCTTCTCTTTTTGTATCAATGTCCAATAAACCTTGACGCACTGGGTTACCCGTTTTTATAATTTTTTCTACTGGAAAAAATCGTTCTAGATTATCATAAGCCACACATATTTTTTTAGCCTTTTTAGATAAAAATTTATTAGTGATTCCTGGGTATGAATTTTGCTCCTGAATTAAAGTTGGCACACCTTTAAAGTTTGCAACTTGCAATAACGGCCCGCTCGCAAATCCACCGGTACCAATGGCAATATCCGGCTTAAAAGATCTTACAATTCCATTCGCTTTCCACAAACTACTGATTAACTTAAATGGAAACATTAAATTTTTAAAGGTTAGCTTACGCTGAATACCCGAAATCCAAAGTCCTTTTATATCATAACCTGCTTGAGGCACTTTTTCCATTTCCATACGATCACTTGCGCCAACAAACAAAAACTCAGCATCAGGAAAACGTAGCTTTAACTCGTTCGCAATAGCGATAGCCGGATAAATATGTCCGCCTGTTCCGCCTCCCGATAATATAATTTTATATGGTTTCATACCTTATAGTCATTTCCCCGAAAGGGAATAATTCACTCTTTTTAAATTCAATAATTATATAGCTTCCGAAAGAATTTCTAACGGATTATCTTCATTTATTTCTTTTTCCTTGATTTCTTCTCGCCTAGCACTTACACTTAAGATAATACCAACAGCTAAACACGTCATCCAAATAGATGTTCCTCCACTACTTATTAATGGCAATGTTTGTCCTGTTACCGGAAACAACTCCACTGCAACCGCCATATTTATTAAGGCTTGAAAAACAATAGGCAACCCCACACCTAGCACTAATAATTTACCGAAAATAGTATCTGCTTTTTGAGATACAATTACTATTCTAAACAATAACCACATGTATAAAATCATGATTGAGAAACCACCTATTAACCCGTATTCTTCAATTATAATCGCAAAAATAAAATCGGATGATGATTGCGGCAAAGCATGTTTTTGAATACTTTTCCCTGGACCAACACCACTAATTCCTCCTGAAGCAATTGCTATTTTAGCTTTTTCAATTTGATAATCGGCATCGGTATCTTCGTTGTTCGAATAGTTTTTAATCCTATTTTCCCAGGTTGTTACTTTTACATGAAGTGGCCCTGTAGTTAACTTAGCAACCATAATAAAGAACACCAAAGCAACTAAGCCTGAACCTAAAATCACAGCTAAATAACGAATTGGATAGCCTCCTAAAAAAACTAAAATCATGACCATTAAAAACATAATGGCCGCTGTAGAAAAGTTAGACGGCAAAATTAAAGCCAAAATAAAAAATACAGGTACCCAAAGCGGTAAAATTGATGCTTTAAAAGACACAACTACATCTTTTATCTTCGACATATATCGCGCCACATAAACCATTAACACAACAAACGCCAGCGTAGATGTCTGAAAAGATAACCCAACAACAGGTATCTTAATCCATCGGCTCGCACTTGCCCCTCCCATTACCGTTCCTTGCATCATAGTAATTACCAACAACACCAAAACCACAGGAATCATAACTAAAGACAAGCCTTTAAAATAACGGTATGGTATTTTATGAACACCATACATAATAGCAAAACCTAAAAACAAGTGCATAAAGTGTTTTACGAAAGAAATAAATGTGTTTCCGTCGTATTTACTGTACGCCAAATCGCTCGCCGCACTATACACAGGCAAGAAAGACAATATAGCTAGCAGCGCTACAATTGCCCAAATTAATCGATCTCCTTTTATGTTTTTAAATAACGCTTGCATTTAATTTTTACCTTACCTCTTTTTATTATTTGTTCCGCACTTTATACAGAACTCATTTTCTATAAATTTCTAACAGCGTTTTTAAACTGACGCCCTCTATCTTCGTAATTTTCGAATAAATCGAAACTTGCACAAGCTGGCGATAACAATACATTATCTCCAGATTCTGCTATTTTATAAGCGATTTTTACAGCTTCACTCATAAATTGAGTTTCAATAATTACATCAACCATGTTGCCAAAAGTGCTCATTAACTTTTCGTTTTCTGCACCTAAACAAATAATAGCTTTAACCTTCTCGTTTACAAATCGAAACAATTCTTGATAATCGTTACCCTTATCTACACCTCCAACAATCCAAACCGTTGGTGCACTCATGCTTTCTAAAGCAAAATAAGTTGCATTGACATTTGTTGCTTTAGAATCGTTTATATACTGTACTTTATTTATTTTTAAAACATGCTCTAACCTATGCTCTACACCTTGAAAATTCTCTAAACTTTCGCGAATGGTTTGTTTTCTTATTTTTAGTAAATGCGCAACAGTAGAAGCCGCCATAGCGTTCTTTACGTTGTGTTTTCCTTCTAATGCTATTTTATTTGTTGGCATAATTATTTGGGTGTTATCTATTGTTATTTTAATATTTTCTTTGTCTAAATACGCACCATTCTCTATAGTTTTCACTAACGAAAACGGCAATAATATTGATTGAACCGGATTCTTTTTTAGATAATCTACAATCACCTCGTCATCGGCATCATAAATTAAATAATCGTCCTTACTTTGGTTCTTGGCAATTCGAAATTTAGACGCAATATAATTTTCAAATTTATAATCGTATCGATCTAAATGATCTGGAGTAATATTGGTTATTACAGCAATTTTAGGCTTAAAGTCGATGATATCATCTAACTGAAAACTGCTAATTTCAAGCACGTAATTATCAAAATTTTCTTCCAAAACCTGCTTAGCAAAACTATCGCCAATATTACCTGCTAACCCTACATTTAATTCTTCTTTTAAAATGTGATGCGCCAGCGTTGCCGTTGTTGTTTTACCATTACTCCCTGTAATACCAATTACTGTTGCATTGGTATATTTGGATGCAAATTCAATTTCCGAAACCACCTTAATTCCCTTTTCACGAATTTGTTTTACCAAAGGCACTTTATCAGGAATACCAGGACTTTTCATGATGATGTTAGCATTCAGAATTTTCTCTTCCGAATGTTTTTCATCTTCCCATTCAATATCATTTTGTACAAGAACTTGTTTATAATTTTCTTTTATTTTTCCCTTATCAGAAACAAAAACATCGAAGCCTTTAGTTTTAGCCAAAAGCGCAGTTCCTACACCACTTTCTCCTCCACCTAATATGACTAGTCTTTGTTTGGTCATTTCTTTATTATTTTATACCATCTCCGCTTTCGCGGAAACCATACATTCACTATCTAATTTTTAATGTTACAATTGAAAGAATAGCTAACAAAATGCCAACAATCCAAAATCGTGTTACAATTTTACTTTCGTGATATCCCGATTTTTGATAATGATGATGCAACGGCGACATTTTAAAAATGCGTCGACCTTCACCATATTTCTTCCTTGTATACTTAAACCAACTCACCTGCATTACTACCGATAAATTTTCAGCTAAAAAGATTCCGCAAAGCACTGGTATTAACCATTCTTTTCTAACAGCTATAGCTATTACCGCTATAATCCCACCAATAGTTAAGCTCCCTGTATCTCCCATAAAGACTTGCGCCGGATAGGTATTATACCAAAGAAAACCAATTAACGCACCAACAAAGGCAGCTATATAAATAGTGATTTCCTCAACACGTGGGATATACATAATATTGAGATATTCCGAGAAAATAATATTACCAGAAACCCATGCAAATATGCCCAGCGTAAGGACAATAATTGCCGATGTTCCTGCAGCTAAACCGTCGATACCATCGGTTAAATTAGCACCGTTTGAAACGGCTGCGATTATAAAAATGGTAACTAGAATAAAAATTATCCAAGCATACTTTTCTAAATCTGGGCTAATCCATGTGATTAACTTTGCGTATTCAATCTCATTTCCCTTTACAAAAGGAATAGTTGTTTTAGTCGATTTCATTTCGGTCGAAAATAACTTCGATGGCGCTATATCCGGGTTTTCTGCCAATAAAACACGTTGCTGCTCTATTGGTAATTTCTCCTTCATGGTAACATCTTGATGAAAAAACAATGTACTACCCACTATAATACCTAAACCAACTTGACCTAAAATTTTAAAACGTCCTTTTAATCCATCTTTATCATTTTTAAACTTCTTTAAATAATCATCTATAAAGCCAATAATCCCCATCCAAATGGTGGTTACTATTAATAAAATAATGTAAATATTTGAAAGCTTTGCTAATAACAAAACAGGAATTAATGTGGCTAGAATAATAATAATTCCACCCATTGTAGGTGTGCCCGCCTTTTCTTTTTGACCGTCTAAACCTAAATCACGAATGGTTTCTCCCATTTGCTTTCTAGATAAAAAGCTAATTATTTTTTTACCGTAAATTGTTGAAAAAAGCAAAGCAAAAATCATAGCCAATGCTGCTCTAAAGGTTAAAAACCCAAAGAGTGATGCCCCAGGAAACTGGAACTGTTTTTCTAAATATTCGAATAAGTAATACAGCATTCTTTCTCTATTTTAATTACTTCTGTAATTGCTTTAATATCTCTTGCACGGTTTCATAATCATCAAAATGAAAACGCTCGCCTTTAATTTCCTGATAATCTTCATGACCTTTTCCTGCGATTAAAATAATATCATTAGGTTGTGCCATTTGGCAAGCCGCTTTAATGGCTTGTTTTCTATCTGAAATTGTTAAGGTCTTTTTAAAATTCTGAGGCTCTACGCCTTTTTCAATATCATCTAAAATGGCTTGTGGTTCTTCACTTCGTGGGTTATCACTAGTAAAAATCACTTTTGTACTTAACGCCGTAGCAATATGCCCCATTTTTGGACGCTTGGTTTTATCTCTGTCTCCACCACAACCAACAACCGTAATCAGTTCTTCATTTTTAGTTCGGATACTATTTATTGTTTCTAATACATTTTTCAATGCATCCGGTGTATGTGCATAATCGACAATAGCCGTTATTTTTTCATCTGAAATAAAATATTGAAAACGCCCGCTTACACTTTCCAAATCACTAATTAAACGAAGGATTTCTACTTTTTCTAGCCCTAGCAATTCCGCCGTAGCGTAAATTGCTAGAACATTATAAGCATTGAAATTTCCGATTAATCGTGTCCAAACTTCACTATCATTAACTTTAAGCAGCAAACCGCTTAATCTGTTTTCTAAAATCTGCGCTCTATAATCAGCATAGCCTTTTAAAGCATATGTCAGTTTCTTAGCTTTTGTATTTTGAAGCATAATTGCTCCATTTTTATCATCGGTATTCACTAACGCAAAAGCTGTTGATGGTAAACCGTCGAAAAAACGTTTTTTAACATCGCGATACTCTGCAAAAGTGTTATGATAATCTAAATGATCGTGTGATAAATTGGTAAATATCCCACCTTCAAAATGCAAACCTTCTGTTCTAAATTGATGAATACCATGCGAGCTTACTTCCATAAAACAAAACTCGACACCTGCCGCATTCATTTCCTTTAAATACTTATTAATAGTTAAAGAATCTGGCGTAGTATGAGTTGCTTTATACTCTACAGTATCTACCATTATTTTTACTGTAGAAAGCAAACTAACTTTAAAACCAGCGTTTTTAAACAACTGAAATAACAAACTAGCAACTGTTGTTTTTCCATTAGTACCAGTAACACCAACAAGTTTTAAATTCTCGGATGGCACACCGTAAAAATTGGATGCCATAATAGCCATAGCTTTACTAGAATTATCAACTTCTACATAAGTTATACCATCAACAACCACTTCCGGAGTCGCCTCACAAACTATTGCAGTAGCACCATTTTTAATAGCCACATCTATATATTTATGCCCATCCACAACACTGCCACGGATAGCCACAAACACATCACCTTTAACAATGTTGCGCGAATCGAAATGAATGTTATTTACATCCATGCTCGTGTTTCCAACAACAGCATTTAAAGTAACCTTATATAATATGTCTTTTAATACACTCATGATGCTTTTAATGTAACCGTTTGATTATTTTTCAACTTGGTACTTTTATTTATTGACTGTTCTTTCACAATGCCGTTTCCGTTAAGCTTTACCTTAACCTTCACATCCATGTTTTCTAAAAGTGCTAATGCGTCCATGGCAGGCAAGCCTACAACATTTGGCATAATGGTTTTATATGTTTTTGTGGTTTCGTAAAACTTATTATACTCATCTTCCACAGCCGCAACTTTTACATCTAAAGATTTTACTTCATCTATTAAAGGCGTGTCTGTAAATATTTTTTGCGCAATACGTTTAAAAACAGGCCCTGTAACATCGGCACCATAATATCCTTTTTTCGTACTTGGCTTATGAATAACTACAATGCAAGAATATTTTGGGTTTTCCGCTGGAAAATAACCTGCAAAAGACGAGACGTATCTTTTATTCTTTTTCCAATCAGCCATCCAATATTCGGTTTGTGCCGTTCCTGTTTTTCCTGCCATGGAAAAATTTGGAGAATACAACTTGCTTGCCGTCCCTCTAACTACAATATTTTTTAATATTTCTCTAATTTCACCTAAGGTCTTATCGGAACAAATCTTTTTATTAATAACTTCTTTTTCAAAAACCTCAATTTCCTCATCAAACTCCTTAACTGCTTTTATAAATCTAGGTTTTACCATTTCACCGTCATTCGCAATAGCATTATAAAAAGCAAGTGTTTGCAAAGGTGTTAAGCTTAAATTATAACCATAAGCCATAGATGGCAAGGCGTTTCTACTCCACTTTTTATCACCAGGCTCTGGAATATCTGGCTCTCCTTCTCCTTTTATTGAAACCCCTAAAGGCTTGTCAAGATTCCAATCCTTGATATGATCTATAAATTTCTTAGGATTTTTAGAATAATTTTCATCTATAATCGTAGCTAAACCAATATTTGAAGACACCTCTAAAGCTCTTGCTGCCGAAATTTTACCAAAACCACCATGGTGAGAATCGTAAATTGTTCTTCCATAAAAACGCTTAGCTCCTTTTTTAGTATCTACAACCGTTGATGTATCAATTACTTTATCTTCCAAAGCAGCCATAAGCGCCATAACTTTAAAAGTAGACCCTGGCTCGTGCGACTCCCAAACGGCATAATTTCGTTTTTCGTAATATTCGCCGCTCTTGGTTTTTGCTAAATTTGAAATCGCTTTAATTTCGCCAGTTTTAACATCCATAACCACAACACAGCCATGCTCTGCCTCGTAATACTCTAACTGCCCCAACAACGAATGATGCGCGATATCTTGAATATTTACATCGATAGTTGTGTAGACATCATAACCATCTTTTGGCTCCACTTGGTTATAATCGGTAAGTGGTTTCCATTTGTTTTTCCCTATTTTTTGTTTTAAACGCTTACCATCGGTACCACGCAAATACTTTACTCCAAAAGCACCATCGATCCCGGCACGCGTTACATTTCCTTCGTCATCAAATCGTTCGTAACCAATAGAACGTTGTGCAATAGCACCCATTGGAAATTCACGTTTTGTTTTCTGACTCACAATAAGTCCTCCCGGAATTGCGCCTAATTTTAAAAGCGGAAACCCTCTAAAACGCACATAATCGGTGTAATTAATATTTTTTGCTAATAGCAAATACTGATTTTTATTAGCACGTGCTTTCCTAATAGACTTCTCGTAATACGATGATGATTTTCCTGAATATTTAGAAAGTGAATCGGACAATGGCCCAATAAATTCTTCGAACTTTTTAGTTGGAGACACTACCGCATCTATAGCAATATTATACTTCGGAATTGATGTTGCCAATAAACCTCCATTATCAGAATACACATTACCACGATTTGCAGGAATAGTAATATTTTGAATATCCCGTTTTTCAACAAGTTCTCTATACTTATCACCTTGCAAATACTGAATACTGAACAATTTAAACAGCACAGCAAGCCCGAACACAAACATGCATCCCGCTACAAAATATAGTCTATTTAATATGCCCTTATCGTTTACAGCCAAGGTGTTCTAATTATTTTGAGATTTTACTTTTATCTTTTTTGCTGGCGTTGTGGAGGTTGCCAAACCTTTTTCTTTCATTTTTGCTAATACAGTCGATTCCATTTTTAATCGCTGCAATTTAGAACGACCGTCCACAAATGCCGAACGCATCTCTTTTACTTCATTATTAAGTTTAGATATTTCGTAAACTTTTTTATCTGCACTATGCGAGCTCGCTATCATAACTATCGCTAAAGCGGAAACAAACAAAATCATACGCCAATTCTTAAACGAATCATCGCTAACTAAAAATGTTCCTTTTAATATGTCGTATATATTATTTTTCACTTTAATTATTAAAATATGATATTTTCAAAAAAGCGGAAAAACCACTCTTATTATTAAAGACACAAAATCCTCCTTTTTCAATTCGGTATTGGATCTAGAACTCTCTTTTTATTTATTTGAAATTAAGCCTTAGTAGCAATCCTTAACTTTGCACTTCGCGCTCTGTTATTTATTTTAATCTCTGCAGCAGTAGGCACCACTAAACCACCAACTTTTTTAAGCGGCACTTCAAAATTGCCAAACATATCACGCTCTGGCTCCCCCTCAAACAGACCGTTTCTAATAAATCTTTTTACTAACCTATCTTCTAAAGAATGGTATGATATAAAACTTAACCTTCCGTTTTCGTTCAAAATCTCAGGTGTTTGAGATAAAAACTCTTTTAGAGCTTCAATTTCTTGATTCACCTCAATCCTAATAGCCTGATATATTTGAGCTAAAACTTTATTCTCGTGTCTTGGTGGTAAAAATTTTCGTAAAACAGACTTCAACTGTTCACTTGTAACAATAGCTTCACTTTCACGGTGTGCAACAATTAAACTAGCCATAGCAGGAGCCGCACGCAATTCACCATATTGCAAGAACACATCTTTCAATTGTTCTTCTTCGTATTCATTAATTACATGAAATGCCGACAATGTTTTTTCTTGATTCATCCGCATATCTAAATCAGCCTCAAACCGAGTAGAAAAACCGCGCTCTGCAACATCAAATTGATGTGACGATACACCAAAATCTGCCAAAACACCATCTACTTTTTTCACACCATGAAATCGTAAAAAACGTTTTATAAATCTAAAATTCTCATTTATTAATGTAAATCGAGAATCGTCAATTGTATTTTCAAGAGCATCCAAATCTTGATCGAACGCAAATAATTTCCCGTTTTCACCAAGTCGCTTTAAAATCTCTTTACTGTGTCCGCCACCACCAAAAGTAACATCAACATAAACGCCGTCGGGTTTAATATCTAAACCATCTACCGTTTCTTTTAATAATACCGGATTATGATATTCCATAGTCTTCATCATCTTGCCCCATAACTTCTTCGGCTAAATCTGCAAAATCGATTGCCGCATCATCAATGGCTTGTTCATATAAATCTTTATCCCAAATTTCAATAATATTGATTGCCGAAGCCACTACAATATTTTTCGAAATGTTAGCAAAAACCGTTAAATCTTTCGGCACTAACAAGCGCCCATTAACATCAACTTCAATAATTTTTGCCCCAGCAGTAAATCTTCGAATAAAATCGTTGTTCTTTTTCTTGAACTTATTAAGCTTATTCATTTTCTGCATTAACGTTTGCCATTCTTGCATTGGATATAACTCCAAACACTTCTGAAAAACCGATCTTCGCAAAACAAAACCATCGTCTAGCACCGACGCAAGCTGCTTTTTTATCGCAGCAGGCATCATAAGTCTGCCTTTGGCATCAACTTTACAATCGTATGTTCCTGTTATTAAGTCCAATAGTATTTCGCTATGGTTTAAACGTTTAAGATTCAAATATATTGAAAATTTTACCACATTTTACCACTTTACCCCACTTTGTTAACAAGTTTTTGATGAAATGCGCTCGAGTAACGACGAGATTAACAAAGGCTGTAAGTAATTCTGATT
The DNA here is from genome assembly GCF_009796805.1 of Algibacter sp. L1A34. Taxonomy (NCBI): domain Bacteria; kingdom Pseudomonadati; phylum Bacteroidota; class Flavobacteriia; order Flavobacteriales; family Flavobacteriaceae; genus Algibacter; species Algibacter sp. L1A34. The sequence continues at coordinate 709,407 of NZ_CP047029.1, forward strand.
AGTTTTTAATTAATTTTATAAGAAAAACCTTAACTTTAAATGTTAATCTCGATAGATAAAAATTATTCTTTTTGAGAAGGAATTAAACCTTTGAAATATCAATGAAATAACTATATTTGTTCTTCATGCAATGAATACTGATTAATGACGCATAGTTTAAAAAAAGAAGGTAATTACAAATACATGGAAGTCGGAGAAGGCACGCCAATTATTGTACTACACGGATTAATGGGTGGGTTGAGTAATTTTGACGGCGTAACTAATTTTTTTAGCCAAAAAGGGTATAAAGTTATTATTCCTGAGCTTCCTATTTATACCATGTCGCTGCTTAAAACCAATGTAAAAAGCTTCGCTAAATACCTACACGAATTTATAATTTTTAAAGGTTATGATGAAGTAATTTTATTAGGAAATTCGCTTGGCGGCCATATTGGATTATACCATACAAAAATGTTTCCCGACACCGTAAAAGCTTTGATTATAACAGGTAGCTCTGGTCTTTACGAAAGCGCAATGGGAGGCGGATACCCAAAACGTAGCGACTACGAAGTGATTAAAAAGAAAGCACAAGATGTGTTTTACGATCCCGCAGTTGCCACAAAAGAAATTGTAGATGAAGTTTACGAAACCGTAAACAACCGTAGCAAACTAATAAAAACTTTAGCAATTGCAAAAAGTGCTATTAGGCATAATATGGCGAAAGATTTACCTAAAATGGAAACGCCAACCTGTATAATCTGGGGTAAAAACGATAGTGTTACACCTCCAGAAGTTGCAGAAGAATTTAACGAACTTTTACCAGATTCCGAATTACATTGGATTGACAAATGTGGCCACGCAGCCATGATGGAGCACCCAGATGAATTCAACCAAATCTTGGATGCTTGGCTAACAAAAAGACAATTCTAGAAGTATTTCTACATATAAACTCCCAACTTTAAATACCATAAAATAGATGCATATTAAATCGGCCGAATTTGTAATGAGCAATTCCGAAGTTGAAAAATGCCCAAAAAGCAGATTGCCAGAATATGCCTTTATTGGTAGAAGTAACGTCGGGAAATCTTCGTTAATTAACATGCTAACTAGTAGAAAAAGCTTAGCTAAAACTTCGGGACGACCTGGAAAAACACAACTTATTAATCACTTTTTAATTAATTCAAACTGGCACTTAGTCGACTTACCTGGATATGGTTACGCCCGTGTTTCTAAAAGTTCTAAAAAAGTATTTCAAAAATTTATTACCAATTATTTTGGACAACGTGAACAACTTGTCACTGCTTTTGTTTTAGTTGATATTCGCCACACACCACAACCTGTAGATTCAGATTTCATGAAATGGTTAGGCGAAAACGGCATTCCTTTTTCAATAATTTTCACTAAAGCCGATAAGTTAAGACCCAAAGCTATTGAAAACCACGTGGAAGCCTATAAAAATATTCTACTTGAAACTTGGGCAGAGATGCCTAATTATTTCATTACTTCATCATCTAAAGACATCGGAAAAGATGAAGTTTTAGGTTATATTAATGAGTTGAATGAGAATATGGAGTTGGGCGCTCGTTAATTATTTTCTTTTAAGTTCAGCCACTATTTGGTTTGCTGAAAAGTATTTTGTTTTACTTTTTTAGCTCCACGGCTTTATACTTACTAGCAACATTCAATATTTAGGTTTATAGAGAAATTTAAAGTATTAAAAGCTATTTTTTCAATAAGTTCTTCAAAAGAAATCAATGCCCCATAAAGCATATTTAATAAAGACTTTTCCAAAACCCACCTAACTTGTTACTTAGTCTAAAAACCAGTAATTTCATATAAAAATTTCTACAAATAACGTAGTGTTAGAGAAAAATATTTGACACTAAATTATAATCGTCATTAATCTATTAAATTCCCTTTCAACTTTAATTCAGCTTGTTTGTAGCCAATATTTTTAACATAATCATTAGTAATATCGTCATAAACAATATATCCTAAGTTTTCATTAAAATAAAGATTGAATAAAGCTGTAGCCTTGTACGCTCCTATTACGGCAGTAATATTAGATTCAAACACATTGATGTTACCTTCTTCATTAGGTTTTACAAAATCGGAATCATTCGTTAAAGTTGTACTGAAAATATTGCTTATACCCGTTTCAGGTGTAATAATATCAATATATTCTGTAGTCCTTAGAGTAAGCCTAATAGGGTAATTCCCAACATTTAACCAAGTATCTATTTCTAAACCATGATAATTAGCATTAACTTGTGAGTCTGGTATTATAATCTCAGGATTATTAAATAAAATTGGTTGCTCTGTATCTATAATTATTCTATAAATTCTAGATTCTGAATCGTCAGAGTTCGTTATCCTAAAATCTACAGTATTTGGATAACTAAAATCAATATTATCTCCTATGCTAAGAGGATATGCATTAAACGAGTCGTTGTTTATTCTATATTCAATACTAGTTCCTTTAAATTTTATTTTTGGGATTAGATTAGAATAATCTATAGACGATGGAAATAAACAAATAACCAGAGAATCTACTGGTTGAGTATTTGATTTTATTACAGAAAAGGAATGATCTTTTGATAATATATCAAAACTAATGATTGATAGTTCTTCCCCTGGAATTACACCTTCAACAGCACTTTCATTATTATCATCAGAACTACATCCAGACAATAAAACCAAAGTAAATATTACAAAACTAAAAGTTAGATTTTTTTTGAAGTATTTCATTTTATAAAAATATATTTATAGTTATAGATACAAATAAACTCACATTGTTATTTAAGTAGAGTTTCTAATTAAAACAACTTAGGCACAAACCATGCCAGCTTATTATATTGCAATTGATATTAACAAGAATAGTTTTTCTGTTTCTTCTTTTATTAATGGTAAAAAAACACGGTCAAATTTAGTTTCTAGAAAATTATTATTTTTAATCTAATAAAAATTAGTTGCACTTCCATTGATAAAAAGTAAAACCTAAAATTTAATATCTATTTTTGATAAGAACAATGAATGTAACAAAAAAGAAACCACTTTCAAAAAAAAAAAAAAAAACGGTAGCTATAAACTAAGTGTTTTTATACTATAACCCTGAGTTAAATAGAAAATTATAGTAAATTTACAGGTAACTTTCTACAAAGTACAACACTGCCAAACATTTAATAAAATGAGAACTAGCCTAATAAAAAAAATCATCAGCCTCATACTAACTAGTTTTACACTAATAGCTTGTCATACTTCAAGCGATATATCAGGAATATTAGAGGGGACTCAAAAAGAAGGTGCTAAAATTTACCTTATTCAACCTGAAAATCTGCGAGATGTAGCAGCTTCATATTTCGGAAAAGTAATAGACTCCACAATAGTAAAACCCAATGGTACGTTTGAATTTTTAAACGTGCCAAAAACAAAAGAACCTATATTATTAGAATTAGCGTTACAACTATCTGGAAAGTATCCTAATTAATTACAAACTGATAATCCCATTAAATCTAACTATATGCCGATTCTATGGGAAACAGGGAAACCTCTAAAAATCAGATCAACATCGAATAACTTCCAAAAAGATTTTTCTATTGAAAATCCTTCAAAAATAAATAAAGTTTTATTGGAGTTAAGAAATATTAACCATAAAGCTTACCAAATAAACCTTTTAGGGAAGCATTGGGACGTAAAAGATGGCGATCAATTAATGAACAAGGAACATGCTATTTTACAATATCAAACGGAGTTAATAAAATTTGCAGATAACACACCATATCTCATACCTGCCCTAGTAGCCCTAAGATGGGTAAACACTGCAAATGATTACGAACGTATACCCGAGTTTTTGGTAAATCAATGCAATAAATGGAAGGAACAAAAACCTAATAACCCTTGGATAAAAGAACTTTGCAAACAAAGTGAGCCTTCTAATTTACCAGTTTTAATAGGTGATGTATTTCCTAATATAAAACTACCTTTAATAACAAAAGACACACTTTCTATTAAAAACGAACTTGGAAGTAAACTCACTATTATAGACTTGTGGGCATCTTGGTGTGCACCCTGCCGAAAGGAAAATCGAGAAGTTTTAGTTCCTATATGGGATCAATACCACAACAAAGGGTTACAAATTATTGCTTATGCTCTAGAAAGTGATGCATCTGCTTGGAAAGCGGCTACGGACCACGATGGAGCAAATCGTTGGTTTCAAGCATCCGACTTAAAAGGAGACGATGCTCTTTTTTTAAAAAAAATACGAGTACAAACCATTCCTGCGAACTTCATTCTTGATGAAAATGGTGTGGTAATCGCAAAAAACATTCATAGAAAAGCTTTAACAGATTGGGTAGAGAATTATATGAAGTAACATATTATAAAAAGAACCCTAACGGTAAATTAAAATTATCACCCTTTCACATCTAAAGCATCACGTAAGGCATTCCCAATAAGCATAAACGCCATTACTAAACTCATAATACAAAGTCCCGGGATTAATGCCAAATAAGGCTTTCCTAAAATAATATAATTGTAGTGATCTTTAATCATGGCGCCCCAACTTGCCATTGGTGGTTGTGCCCCAATACCTAAAAAACTCAAGCCACTTTCTATTAAAATAGCTGCGGCAAAATTGGCTGCAGATATCACGATTACAGGTGCCATAATATTTGGCAATATATGTTTTGTTATTATTCTATAATCGTTAAAACCTAAGGCTCTAGCTGCTGTTACGTATTGCATTTCTTTAGTGCTAATTATTTGCCCGCGCACAACTCTCGCCACTTCGACCCACATGGTTAAACCTACAGCAATAAACACTTGCCAAAAGCCTTTACCTAAAGCCAAAGTAATTGCTATTACTAATAATAGTGTTGGAATAGACCAAGTTACATTTATAATCCACATGATAACAGCATCTACTTTTCCGCCAAAATAACCTGCGATGCTTCCCATAAAAATGCCAATAACTAATGATATAAAAACAGCAACAAACCCAATAAAAAAAGATATTCGTGCTCCAACCAACACCCGACTTAGTAAATCTCGTCCATATTTATCAGTTCCAAAAACAAACACTTTTTCTTTTATAAACTGAGAGGCATCACTGTTTGGAAACCGACTTAAAAGCAATGTTTTTTTAACACCTTCCAATCCATCGGAAGCATATTCAGTATAATTTAAAGTCTTTTCATCTATATGATATTCCGAAATAGGAATTTCAGTATCTGTATTTTTTCTCCCAAAAAAAACTTGATCAAACATATTTTGATTTACTTCCAATCCAGACGGTATAGTTAACATGGTTGTAGAATAACCAGGCCTCTTAGAGTGGATTGATAAATGCATTTGATTGGCGTACTGTGAATTATCGGGTGCAAACACATAAGCGAAAACCGAAATTAAACCCACAAAACCAATAAAGCACAAACTAAAAACACCCCAAAAGTTCTTTTTAAACTTTTGGAGTGCTAATTGCTTTAGTGAGCTAGATTTTGAACTCATATATTTTATTTATTCTATTTTTTAGCCCGTGGTTTTGTTGCCGCCACCTTTTCAATTGGGTAATTTTTTAAATCTTCTAAAACGTTTAAAGCTTCTTCCACATAAACATCTTGACTTAAGCTCTCGTGCCAACGTACACGTTTTTCTTTTAAATCGGTAGTATCTTTTTCAAAAAGAGCCTTTTCATATCTTGTTGAATTGAATGTTAAATTGGTTTTATAATCCGAAATAGCATCAAACTGTTTGGCCTCTTCTTCATTATTATCAAGTTCTGCTTTGTATTTCTCAAAGTTTAAAGAAAATCTAGTATCATCAATTTTACTTTTCACCCATTTTGCGTTTTCATCAATAAGTTTTAATTGAGCGTTGTTCGCCATACGCAACTTACTCTTAGCTACAATATAACTATAATCGAAATAGCCTTTCCATGGTGTATAATCGGCGGCATCAATCTCATCATAAGGTAATGGGTTATCTTTATCTTTTTCACCTACATCAATATAACTAAATCTACCAGGAACCTCCACATCACTCTTAACGCCTTCCAATTGAACTGAACCACCATTTATACGGTAATACTTTTTAGTAGTAAGCGCGATAGCTCCAAGATCTCCTCCTGTATTACTGCGTAAAACATTATTAAGATCTATAACATTTTGCACCGTACCTTTACCATAAGTTTGCTTACCACCTATTATAATAGCACGTTTATAATCTTGCATTGCAGCAGCCATAATCTCTGATGCTGAAGCCGATATCTCATTAACCAAAACTACCATTGGACCATCCCACACAATAGACTTATCTATATCGCTTAAAACTTCTTTAGCTTGTCCTGTTGAGCGCACTTGAACAACTGGTCCTTCTTTAATAAACAATCCGGCCATATCAACAACTGTTGGCAAAGATCCTCCACCATTATTACGTAAATCTAGAACTAAACCTTGAATACCTTCTTTTTTAAGACGTAAAATTTCGTTCTTTACATCTTTAGATGCATTTATATTTTTATAATCTTGAAAATCGGCATAAAATGCAGGTAAATCAATCACTCCAAAACGGGTTCCATCTTTTTCAACTACAGATGATTTTGCATAAGTTTCTACCAACTCAACCACATCTCTAATTATAGTAACATCTTTAACCGTACCATCCATACTCTTAATGGTTAAGGTTACTTTCGTTCCTTTTGGGCCTTTTATGTATTTAATGGCATCGCTGATTCTCATACCAACAATATCTACAGCTACATTTTCATTTTCCTGTTTTACTTTTAAAATTATATCTTCTACCTCTAAAAGCTTACTTCTCCAAGCAGGTCCCCCAGAAATTAACTCTACAATTTTAATGTAATCCATTCGTTTTTGCAATCTTGCTCCAATACCTTCAAGTTTACCAGACATGCGCTGATCGAAATCCTCTTTCCCTCTTGGTGCTAAATAATAAGTATGAGGATCAAACTCTTCTACAATAGTATTTACATAAACAGCAAACCAATCGTCTCGTTGCAAATCATCAACATTGTCGTTAAAATAAATATCGATAGATTTTAACGTAGCTTCACGAGCTTCTTTTTCAATAGCTTCATCAGTTTTCATAACGTGCTCTGGGTCTTTTTCTTTAGCACGCTTCTCTTCTTCATAAATATCATCATAATTAGAAAGTGTAGAAAACTTTAGCTGTTGTCTCCAACGCTCTTTCATTTCTCTTTTATTTTTCACAAAATCGGTATTCTCATAATCCATATCAAAATCTTCATCAATTGTGTAATCAAAAGGTTCTGATAATATTTCTCGATATATTATTTTAACTTCACTTATACGTTCTAACACACGTTCGTGAACTAAATTGAAAAACGAAATGTCTACATCTTTTAATTGATCGTCTAAACTCGTTCTATATTTTTCAAAATCTTTATAATCCGAAGCATAAAAATACCGTTTTACAGGATCAACAATTTCTAAATAATCAGAAAACAATTCTTCTGAAAAGGTATCATCAAAATCAATAGGATCAAAGTGACCACGCTCTATAACAAAGGTAATAAGTTCAATTAATTTTTTATCTTTATCTGGATTATCGAACTTCTTGGTCGTAAAACTGCAGGACGCAAAAGCCAAAACCATTAACAACGATAATACTTTAAAATTCTTTTTCATAATATTCTTCATCTTCTGTATTTAAAAATTCTTAAGGGAATTTTATATCATTCCACTAAAATAGAGAAAAAACTATGCCAACAATCTGTTTTAGCTACTAATTTTTTGTTAAACAGAAGAAATACGAAGTATACAATCGAAATTATGTATTTTAGCAGTATGATTTAATAACAGATTTATGACAAAAAAACCTCTTATTTTAATTACGAACGACGATGGCATAACGGCTCCTGGTATTCGAGCTCTAATTGAAGTTATGGTTGACTTAGGCGATGTTTTTGTAGTAGCTCCCGACAAGCCACAAAGCGGCATGGGACACGCTATTACTCTAGACGCCATGCTTTTTGCTCAAAATGTAAAAATTAGTGACGGACCACAAAAAGAATTTAGTTGCTCTGGCACACCTGCCGATTGTGTAAAAATTGCTATTCGTGAATTATTACCAAGAACACCAGATTTATGCGTTTCAGGAATTAATCACGGATCAAATTCAGCAATAAACGTAATCTACTCAGGAACAATGAGCGCTGCTATTGAAGCTGGAATTGAAGGCATCCCTTCTATAGGGTTCTCATTGCTCGATTACAGTTGGAATGCTAATTTTGAAGCCTCTAAGCCGTACGTAAAAATTATTGCTCAAAATGTAATAAAATCAGGCTTACCGAATGGTGTTGTTCTAAATGTGAACATCCCAAATGTACAAAACAACACTATAAAAGGCATAAAAATTTGCCGACAAGCTAAATCAAATTGGGTAGAATCCTTTGACAAGCGTAAAAATCCACAAGGGAAAAATTATTATTGGCTTTCGGGAAAATTTGTAAACCTAGATAATGGAGAAGATACAGATGAATGGGCCTTAGAAAACCATTACGTCTCTGTGGTTCCCGTACAATTTGACTTAACTGCACACCACTTTATACAACAATTAAATACTTGGAATTTAAAATAGATGAAGAAAGAAATATTTATAGGCGTATTCGTCGGTCTAATTGCAAATGCTATTGGTTTAATTTTAACCGCAACGCTACTTGGTAAGGGAGATGATTTTACGACAGTTATTGCAGCGGCCGCGAATGAAGGCTTTCTAGGAAAACTTATTAGTTTGGGAGCCGTTTTAAACCTTATCAGCTTTTTTATTTTTATTAAAAGAAAGGAAGACTATCGCGCTAGAGGCGTATTGCTAATTACCGTCCTTATTGCTGTGTTTACTTTTGTTTTTAATATGCTTTAATTAATATACTGAAACGCAAATCGACAAGAAGCAATCAATCACCGAAAAACAACATACAACAAATGAAATATTACATAATAGCAGGCGAAGCATCTGGTGATTTACACGGCTCGAACCTTATGAAAGCATTGTTGAAAGAGGATCCAAACGCAGATATTAGGTTTTGGGGCGGAGACCTTATGCAATCGGTTGGCGGGACTTTAGTTACCCATTATAAAGAGCGTGCTTTTATGGGGTTTATTGAAGTGATAATGAACCTGCGTAAAATATCGAAATTAATAACTTTTTGTAAAGAAGATATTGCTGATTTTAAACCAGATGTTATTATTTTTATCGATAATTCGGGCTTTAATTTACGAATTGCAAAATGGGCAAAAGCTGCCAATTTTAAAACACATTATTATATTTCGCCTCAAGTTTGGGCATCCAGAGCAAGTCGAGTTAAAAATATTAAACACGACATAGATGCTATGTATGTTATCCTTCCGTTTGTTGAAGATTTCTATAAAAAACACGATTATAAAGTCAACTTTGTAGGGCATCCGCTTATCGATGCCATTGCTAACCGTGAGCAAGTAAGCGAAAAGACCTTTAGAAAAACGCACCAACTTGGAGACAAACCCATTATTGCTTTATTGCCAGGAAGCCGGAAACAAGAAATAACAAAAATGTTATCGGTTATGCTTAGTTTGGTTGACGATTTTAAAGATTATCAATTTGTGATTGCTGGTGCTCCAAGTCAAGATTATAGTTTTTACCAAACTTTTATAAAATCTGCCAACGTAAAATTCATAGACAATAAAACTTACGATTTACTAAGTATTTCTATGGCTGCCTTAGTAACTTCGGGAACTGCAACTCTAGAAACCGCATTATTTAAAGTACCACAAGTAGTGTGCTACAAAGGCAGTGCTATATCATACCAAATTGCAAAACGCATTATTACATTAAAGTATATTTCGTTAGTAAATTTAGTAATGGACCGTGAAGTAGTTACCGAACTTATTCAAAGTGATTTTAATAAAAAACGCCTTAAAAAAGAATTAACACATATTTTAAATAAAGACGCTCGTAAAAAACTCTTTTTAGATTATTACGAATTAGAAAAAGCTCTAGGCGGAAAAGGCGCTAGCGAGAAAACAGCAAAATTAATTTACAACTCCATAAAAAATTAAGTTTTACATGAAAAAAATAATTTTTATTCTTGTTCTCATCATTAGTTTTAGCAGTTGCAAGTCTTCAAAACGAGCAAAACGAAAGCCTAACACTACTACAAAAATCATTACTAAAAAACCAAAAAACAGCAAGAGAGACGAAGTCATTATTTCTTCCAATAGAAAAAATATTCCAACAACAAATACAACTTCAAAATCGAAAGCTCAAAATATCATTGATTATGCTGAAGAGTTTAAAGGCGTACGTTACAAATGGGGTGGCACCACAAAATCAGGTATGGATTGTTCAGGTTTAATTTACGAATCGTTTAGAGCCCATGATGTTAATTTACCAAGAATATCGCGAGATATGGCAAAACGCGGAGATAAAATATCATTAAAAGAAGTCCATAAAGGAGACTTACTATTTTTTAAAACCCAAAACCGTCGGAATGCAATTAACCATGTCGGGCTTATTGTTGCCATTAAAAATAACAATATTGAGTTTATACATGCCACGAGTAGTAAAGGCGTTATGACATCTTGGCTTAACGAAAACTACTGGAATAAAGCATTTTTCGAAGCACGCCGAATTCTATAAGATATTTTATATCTTGGTTTAATTATGAAAATATTCAATTTCACCATAATTAAACTAACCATTTGCCTCGTTTTAGGTATTCTAATTGGGTATTTTTTCTTTATTCCATTACCTACGGTGTTGTGTTTTTTATTAGCCGTATTACTTTTATTAGTTATAGCATATTTTGTTGCTCGAAAGCAATTTTTTAAAACTATTTGGTTTGGGCTTCTTGCTTTTATGTTAATGACTATAGTGGGTGTTTTAACTGTAAATATTCATAATGAAAAGAGTTTCGACAAACACTATACACAGCATATTTTAAATGAAAAGGAAACGACAAACACCATTACTTTTAGAATTCGCGAAGTTTTAAAACCAAATGCATATTATGATAAATACGTAATTGACATTTTACAGGTTAACGCGCAACAAACCATAGGAAAATCTCTTTTAAATATTAAGAAAGATAGTTTACAATTAGCCTTAAGAGTTGATGCTGTTTTTTCAACTAAAAGCTCTTTTGAAGATTTAGGTTATCCCTTAAACCCATATCAATTTGATTACCAAAACTATTTAGAAAAGAAATATATTTACCATCAATTAAGTTTAAAACAATCAGAATTATTTCCAATTAGCAACGATACACATACCCTATTTGGATATGCTAATTCTATTCGAGAATCCATCAATTTAAAATTGAAACGTTATCATTTTAAACCCGATGAACTTGCTGTAATCAATGCCTTATTCCTTGGGCAGCGACAAGACTTGAGTAAAGAAGTATACAACGATTACAAAAATGCCGGAGCTATTCATATTTTAGCTATCTCAGGACTTCATATCGGTATCATATTAATACTCTTAAGTTGGGTTTTTAAGCCAATAGAACGCTTGAAGCATGGTAAATTATTAAAAACTATTTTACTTCTTTTTCTTTTATGGAACTTTGCGGTTATCGCAGGGCTTTCGGCATCTGTAACTCGCGCAGTAACTATGTTCAGCATTGTTACTATTGCAGCCAACCTTAAACGCCCCACGAATATCTACAACACTTTAGCTATTTCGGTTTTCCTTATTTTATTATTTAAACCTTTATTTATCTTCGATGTTGGGTTTCAATTAAGTTATATGGCGGTTTTTGCTATTGTTACTATCGACCCAATACTTTATAAATTATGGCAACCACAAAATAAATTAGTAGATATTTATTGGCATACAATTACAGTGAGTATTGCTGCCCAATTCGGCATAGCGCCGCTTCTGCTCTACTACTTCCATCAATTCGCGGGACTGTTTTTGCTATCGAACATAATAATAATCCCTTTGTTAGCAATTATTTTAGGTTTTGGAATAGTCATCATTTTAATGGCATCTCTAAACTTATTACCTCAATTTTTAGCCGATATTCTTGGACTTATTATTAGTAGCATGAATTATGTTATGAACTACATTTCAAAACAAGAAGTTTTTATTTTCAATGATATTCCTTTTAATATTTGGTATGTTCTAGCTTCATATCTTTTAATTATTTCATTAATAAAAACCTTTAAAAAATGGAACTATGCCAATTTAAAATGGATTCTATTTGCTATTATTAGCATTCAATGTGCATTTATTTACACGAATTACAGCAAATCTTCTAATGAACTTATCGTGTTTCATAAAAGTCGTTTTAGCATGATTGGTAATACAAATAAAAACACATTAAAAATTACACATGATTTGGATAGCCTTTCTATCTTAAAAAATTCAACTATAAAAAATTACACAGTTGGAAATTTTATTAACACCATTGAAAATGCCGAATTACAATCGGTTTATGTGCTGAAAAACAAAAAAATATTATTAGTAGTAGACAGCTTAAACACTTACAATATAAAATCTTTTGAACCAGATTATCTATTGCTTCGACAATCTCCAAAAATAAATATAAATAGATTAATAGATTCCATTCATCCAAAATATATTATTGCAGATGGTAGCAACTATAAGTCGTATGTATTACAATGGAAAAATATTTGTAAAAAACGAAAACTCCCTTTTCATGACACACACGAAAAGGGAGCTTTTGTAATTAAATATTGAGAATATATAAGGTTTTCTCTATCCTTTAAATTCCGATTGAAATGCATTATAATATGCATTAAATTCATCTTGTGTTTTAATCTTTTTATGATCGTCGTTTTTAAACATTTTTAAATACAACTCTAATTGAATTGGTGTTTGATATCCTCTAAGCGGTGTGATTACCTCAGCCGTTTCATCAAAAAACAAAACAGTTGGATATGCACTTATTTGAAAATAGTGCGCTAATTCGTGTGCTGAATTACGTCTATTAGCTTTCGCGGGATCGTAATTAGGATTTCCATATGATTTGCCTTTATAATTTACAATATCATTTCCTTCTCCATTAAGTTTCACAGCATAGTAATTTTCGTTTACATACTCGGCAACTTCTTTATTTTGAAACGTGTTTTTATCCAACATTTTACATGGTCCGCACCAGTTAGTATAAACATCCATCATAATTTTTTTTGGTGTTTGCTTTTGAAGCTTAACGGCCTCTTCAAGAGTTAACCAATTAATCTCTTGAGCGCTTACGTAAACCGATGATATAAGCGTCAATAAAAACGCCATTGTTATTTTTTTCATTGCAATTTTTTTAATTTATTAAGCTTCTTTTTATTATTTGAAACCTTCAACTTAATACAAAAGTAGCAAAAGCCGTACCGAACTTACAAAAAACGCCCCTAAAAAAGGAGCGTTCTTATATAATTTAACATTTTATTTTGTTAACGTACGCCGTGCATAAGTCTTTTAAGCATTGGGTTTAACACTAAAGAAATTAATGCAAATATCGCCGGAACTATAGTAAATATCAAGAAAAAACTACTTAATGAATACTCTGCCGTAATCTTATCAATCATGCCTCCCATAGAGCCTGCTGCTTTTTGACCGATAGCGATGGCTAAGTACCAAATCCCGAACATAAACCCTATCATTCTACCTGGAACTAGTTTACTTAAATATGATAAGCCTACTGGCGAAATACATAACTCGCCCATAGTATGCAACAAGTAAGCTAATATTAAAAACACCATACTTACCGATGCTGTTTTTGCACCTTGAGGAATACCTAAAGTACCAAAAACTAAAACACCAAAACCTAAGCCTAAAAGCAATAAGCCAATACCATATTTCATGGCTGCACTTGGGTTATATTTACTTTCCCACCATCTAGAAAATAATGGTGCAAGTGTTATTATAAAAAACGAATTTAAAATCCCGAACCAAGTAGCAGGTACTTCGGTAGTATCTTTACTAAATTCATTATTAATTTTATAGTAAACAATATACCAAAGAAATATAAATGAAATACTTAATGTAATATTAGAATATGGGATTTTCGAATAGGTTTTTTTGAATAACAAAAGTAACACCCAAGTAATAATTGCTAATGGACCAACGGTTAATATTAAATCGACGATTTTAAATATAATAGCGGAATTTCCGGTAAGAGCTCTTTCTGTATAATCACGAGCAAACAACGTCATAGAACCTAAAGCTTGCTCGAAAGCTGCAAAGAATATAACGGTAAAGACAGCAAAGACTGAAACTGCTATAATTTTATCACGTACAATTCTAGAATATCTAGAAATACGAGTAATGATTAAATACAAAAACAAAGCCAATGCTGTTAAAACAGTAACATGAGAACCATCTAAACCACCTAAGTTAAAGTTTAAAAGATTTATGTTTCCTGCTTTAGAAAGCGGATCATTTATAAGATATAAAAAACCTCCTAAAGCCGATAAAGTAATTAAAATTTTATCGATTACAGTAAATAGGTTTAGCTTTTCAATATGTTCGGCATTATCCTGTTCTTTTGGATTTCTTTCATTTATATTTTGAGGCAATTCAACTTCGTGAACTTTAGATGGTTTTTCGCCAATTTGTCCAAAAAAGTCTTTTGCCAACCAAAACTGAATTAACCCAAGCAACATAAAGATACCTGCCAATCCAAAACCATAACTCCACCCAATGTTTTCTGCCAAATAACCGCAAAGCATCATTCCGAAGAAAGCACCAGCATTAACACCCATATAATAAATAGTGTAAGCGCCATCTTTTTTAGATTCTTTGCCTTTGTACATTTCAGAAATCATCGAAGTCATGTTAGGCTTAAAAAACCCTGTACCTATAATTAATAAAGCTAACCCTAAATACAACGACCAAGGCGTTTCGAAAACCATAGATAAATGCCCAAGCATCATAAAAAAACAACCAATAACCACAGCCCATTTATAACCTGTAATTTTATCGGCAACCCAACCACCAACAATAGGCGTTAAGTAAAGCATAGAACCATAAGTTCCAATTAAAGCTAACGCATGTTCGCGAGGCCACTCCCAACCAGGGTTTGTACCAAGCATAGGTGCTGTTAAAAACAATACCAAAAGAATACGCATTCCGTAGAATGAAAAACGCTCCCACATTTCGGTAAAGAAAATAATAAACAACCCTGCCGGATGCCCAATTACCTTGTCTTTAAATAGATTTTCAATGTCTGTATTCATAAAAGAATATTTAATGGTTGTAATAAAGAAAACCCTCGCAAAGAGGGTTGATATTTTAATCTTCGGCTAATTCAAAACCTTCTGCTTCTTCGTTTTTCAAAATGCGCTCACTTTCTTCTGCACCGTGGGTTAATCGCTTTAATGGTTTTAAAATAATAATAAATAACACTCCGATAACCACTGTAAAAAGTACAATTCCGGAGAAGATATATAATTCCCCAAATTTACTTGCAGACTCACCAATAATACCGGCCACTTTATTTCCTAAACCAGATGCTGCAAAATAAACACCCATCATTAAAGACGCATATTTAACAGGAGCTAATTTAGTTATAAAAGAAAGTGCTACAGGAGATAAACAAAGTTCTCCAATTGTATGAAACAGATAAGCTAAAACTAACCAAATCATACTAGAAGTTCCAGATTCCTCAAATTCTAAAGCTGCAAAAACCATAAAAACAAAACCTAATCCCATAATTATAATACCAGATGCCATTTTGAATATTGAAGACGCTTCTCCTCCTTTAAGTTTTCGTTTTGCCCAAACACCAGCTATAAAAGTTGCAAAAAGAATTATAAATGCAGCATTTAAACTTTGAAACATAACTGTTGGAACTTCCCAACCAAATAACATGCGATCGGTATTAGTATCCGTATATAAATTCATTAATCCACCAGCTTGCTCAAAGGCTCCCCAGAAAATAATTACCATAATGAATGATAATAATAACACCACAAAACGATCTTTATAAACTTGCGTATCTAGGTCTTTATAAATCATCATTAATAAGGCCGCAATTGCTGTTAAAAACAAGAAAAGCAAACCATAAGGCCAGCCTAGAAAATACCAGCCTATTAATGAACCAGCTAATAATACACCAGTAAACATGAGCTGCGTAGGCGAACTAAACAGTCTACCATATAATTTAGTGTAAGAGACCTCATGTTCATCATTGGTACTAGGAACAAAATTCCCAACTTGAGTCAAATATTTTTGACCTCCAATATAATTTATTAACCCCAATAGCATAACAACACCGGCAAGTCCGAAGCCAGCATGCCAACCCCATTTTACAATAACGCCACCAACAACCATAGTCGCTAAAAGTGAACCTAAATTAATACCTATATAAAAAATACTAAATCCTTTATCACGCCTAATATCACCAGCTTTATACAAACCCCCAACCATTGTTGATATATTCGGTTTTAGCAAACCAACACCTAGAATTACTAAACCTAAACCGGTATAGAATGCCCAAATATCTTTCATAACTAAAACAGCATGTCCTAAACATAAAATAATGGCACCATATAAAACTGCCTTTTTCTGGCCAATTAATTTATCGGCAATCATACCGCCTGGTATAGACATCACATAAACCAGCATGGTATACCAACCATAAAGCGCCAAAGCTTCTTGGCTAGTCCACCCAAGTCCAGCTCCTCTAGCATCATCTCCTAAAGTAGAAGTCGTCATATATAAAACCAACAAAGCACGCATACCATAATAAGAAAAACGCTCCCACATTTCTGTTAAGAATAAAATATACAATCCTATTGGTTGTCCAAATAGTTCTTTTTGATGCGGTTGCAATGCCTTAGCTGCCATAAATTTGTTGTTAGTTAATTATGCTTTTATTATTACTTGCTTATTTTATCACCTAGATTTTCATCTAAAAAATCAGTCATTTTAGTGTATAAATGTAATCTTGTGTTTCCTCCGTAAATACCATGATTTTTATCAGGATAAATCCCCCAATCAAACTGCTTATTAGCTTGCACTAGAGCTTCAACCAAACGCATCGTGTTTTGCACATGCACATTATCATCTCCCGAACCATGAATTAACAGAAAATTACCTTTTAATTTATCAACATGATTAATTGGCGAATTTTCATCATAACCACTTGCATTTTCTTGTGGAGTTGACATATAACGCTCTGTATAAATAGAATCGTAAAAACGCCAGCTACTAACTGGTGCCACTGCAATAGCCATTTTAAACACATCATTACCTTTAAACAAGCAATTACTACTCATAAAACCTCCAAAACTCCATCCCCAAATACCAATACGTTCAGAATCAATATAAGGTAAAGCGCCAAATTCTTTAGCTACAGCTATCTGATCTTCAACCTCATATTTACCTAATTCGTTTTGAGTCACCTTTTTAAAAGCAGCACCTTTAAACCCGGTTCCCCGTCCGTCAACACAGGCTACAATATAGCCTTTTTGCGCCAATAATTGATACCAATAATCGTTAGAACTTATCCAACTATTTGCAACTTGTTGAGAACCTGGCCCTGAATATTGAAACATTAATAATGGATATTCTTTAGAAGCATCAAAATCTGCAGGTTTAACCATCCACATATTTAAATTATATCCGTTTATTTCAATCGTACTAAACTCCTTTTTAGAAATCCCATATTGAGAAAGTTGTTCTGCCAATCCTTTATTATCCTTAATTAACTTGATAACTTTACCAGTAGACGCACTGTTTAAAGTATATCTTGGTGGTGTAGCAGCATTAGAAAACGTATTTATAAAATATGAGAAATCGGCACTAAAATCGGCACCATTAGTTCCTTCTTCTTCGGTTAACCTCGTCTTGTTTCTACCGTTTAATTTAATAGAATATACATCACGATTGATTGAGCCATTTTCAACCGATTGATAAAAAATAGTTTTCGTTTTTTCATTGAAGCCATAGTAATTTGTTACTTCCCAATTACCTTTTGTAATTTGGTTTATAAGCTTTCCATCCTTACTGTAATGATAGATATGATTGTAACCGTCTTTTTCACTTGTCCAAATAAAACTATTGTCTTTTAAAAACGTTAAGTTATCTGTAACATCAACATAAGCCTCGTCAACCTCTTTTAAAAGCACATTAGTTTTGGCAGTGGCAGAATTATAGGCTATTAAATCTAAATTGTTTTGATGACGATTTAAAATTTGAGCACTTAATATATCGTTATTTTTTGTCCATTGAATTCTTGCAATATAATCCACATGTGGCCCAAGGTTTACCTCATCTGTTTTTGTTGCTTTCAAATTATAAATATGAAGCGACACTTTAGAGTTTGCCTCACCAGCCTTAGGGTATTTAAACACCTCCTGCGTTTGGTAAAGTGCTGTTCCATAAATATCCATTGAAAATTCCGGAACCTCAGTTTCATCAAACCTTATGTAAGCAATTTGAGAACCATCTGCATTCCAATCAAAGGCACGAACAAAGGCAAATTCTTCTTCGTAAACCCAATCGGTAATACCATTAATTATCTTATTTTTTTCACCATCGAAAGTGATTTGAAAAGTTTCACCTGAAATTAAATCCTTTATAAATAGATTATTATTTTTAGCAAATGCTACTTTATTTCCGTTGGGAGACAACGTAGGTTCTTGTATTTTTTCTTCGGAAATCAAAGTTAGCTTACCATCTTTTACATTATAAATATAATAATTACCTAACACAGAATGACGGAAGACAGATTCTTCATTTGTTGCTAAAATAATTTGACTTTCATCTTTACTAAACGTATAATCGGTAAAGTAATCCATAGCTTCGAGATCACTCGAATTCACCAATGTATTTACCTTTTCTAAGGTTTTATAATCATAAATATCGATGGACGTACTTCTTTCTTCACGATTAAAGTTTAAAACAGAATATTGCTGACCATTTGCCATAGAATGCAAAGCATCCAGCCTTTCCGTTCTAAACGTGCCATTCCATATTTCTTCTAGGGTAACTTCTTTAGTTTGAGCAGATAAAACAGCTGTAAAAAAAAGACAAATCTGAAAGCTAAATTTTAGGTATTTCATTAAAATTGATGTTTATTTCTCATGAGAACGGCAAGTTTAATAAAAATACTTCAAAAAAACCATAATATTAACACATAAATAACGAGTAAGATGCAAGTTCATGATTAATTATAAGAAGAGTATTATCTTTACACCAATAAATGTACAAATTATGAGTAAAACCATTGCTGGATTTTCAAAATTATCTAAATCTAAAAAAATTGACTGGATTGCAAACACTTATTTTGCTAATGCAGAAAACACCAAAGCTGTTTTAAAACAGTACTGGAACGATAACGAAAAACTACAGCAATTACACGACGAGTTTATCGAAAACACCATTAGCAATTACTATTTACCGCTTGGTGTTGCTCCTAATTTTTTAATAAACAATAAACTCTATGCCTTACCAATGGCTATTGAAGAAAGCTCGGTAGTAGCTGCAGCAAGTAAAGCTGCTAAATTCTGGCTAGATCGTGGAGGATTTAAAACCTCTATAATTTCAACTACAAAAATTGGGCAGGTTCACTTTATGTTTCACGGCGATTTTAAAAACTTGAAATCCTTTTTTGATACTGTTAAGCCAAAACTAATTGCAGATGCTAAACCATTAACCAAAAATATGGAAGCCCGAGGCGGCGGTGTCTTAGATATTGAATTGCGCGATAAAACAGCCAAGATTGATGGTTATTACCAACTACACGTTTCTTTTGAAACGTTGGACGCCATGGGAGCCAATTTTATAAATTCATGCTTAGAGCAGTTTGCAAAGACTTTTAAAACCGAAGCGACAAAATTTAAAGGTTTTTCTGAAGAAGAAAAGCAAATAGAAATTGTAATGAGTATACTTTCCAACTATGTTCCCGACTGTTTAGTGCGTGCCGAAGTAAGTTGTAAAGTTGAAGATTTAAGCGAAAAAAAAACCATTTCTGGTGAAGCTTTCGCTGAAAAATTTGTGAAGGCTATAAAAATTGCAGAAGTTGAACCTTACAGAGCAGTAACACACAACAAAGGTATCATGAATGGTATTGACGCTGTTGTACTTGCTACCGGAAACGACTTTAGAGCCGTGGAAGCTGGTGTACATGCATACGCCGCAAGGAATGGAGAATACAGTAGTTTATCTCATGCTAAAATTGAAAATGGTATTTTTACTTTTTGGATGGAAATACCCTTGGCTTTAGGAACCGTTGGCGGATTAACAGGTTTACACCCTTTAGTGAAATTGGCCTTAGAATTATTACACAAACCTTCGGCAAAAGAGTTAATGTCTATTGTGGCTGTGGCTGGGTTAGCCCAAAACTTTGCGGCTTTACGTTCGCTTACAACAACGGGGATTCAGAAAGGACATATGAAAATGCATCTTATGAATATCTTGAATCAATTTGAAGCTAACGATGCAGAAAAAGTGATATTAATTGAACATTTTGCTAATAACCCCGTAACTCATAGTGCAGTGGTAGAAGCCATTGCTAACTTGAGGAATTAAAAATAGTTAAAAACCTAAATCATTTTTAATAATTTACTCATACTATCAAAAGTTTCTGTAGCCACACCTTTTAGTTCATTATTATAATCGTGAGCTACATAACCAAAAACATCAAATCCGCCAGCTTTTGCCGCACGTACACCTGATAAACTATCTTCTATTACAACACATTCCTCGGGCTTAAAACCCATAGTTTCTGCTGCCCATAAAAACACGGCTGGATCTGGTTTCCATTTTTGTATTTTATAACAACTAAATATTTTATTCTTAAAAAAAGGAAGTAATCCAGTAAGACCTAAATTAAGTTCTATTTTATCTTCTGGCCCACTTGAAGCTACACAAAAAGGTCTGTCTAAATTTTTAAGCACCTCTTTGACGTCTTCAACAGGTTTCATATCTTTTTTAAAAGCCTGAAAACTGCGTTGTCTATATTCATCCTCTATAGAGTCTGGAAGTTCCTTTTGGGCAAGCTCAGAAATCATACGTTTACAAGCCGTAAAAAAGCTACCTTTAAAATGCTTCATTCCATAGTCAAAATCAATACCAGCGCCATATTCATTTGCTATATCAACTAATACCTGAATGCTTACGGGTTCGCTATCTACAAGAACACCATCGCAATCAAAAATAACACATTTATACTTTTTCATAAATTCGCTCTAGTATTTAATAATTTCAAATTCGGATCGTCGATTTAATTGATGTTCCTCTTCGGTACAATTTAACATTGGGCAAGGTACAATGGGAACTAATTCACCAAAACCTTTAAACGATAATCGACGTGCATTTATAAAACCTTCCAAAGCTATGTAATTTCTTGTGGATTCCGCTCTTCGTTCCGATAAAATTTGATTGTATTTCGCCGTACCTCTACTATCGGTATGTGCACTTATTTTTAAATAGATATTAGGATAACGTTCCAATTTAGCAGACAAAGCATCTAATATTTTTTTAGAATCTGCTCTAATATTCCACGTACCGAAATCGAAATAAATAGGCTCTAACTGAAAATACAACTTCCCTTCTTTTTCTACTACAGGTGGCCCATCAACATCTGTAAGTAAAGCAAATCGAGTTGGATCCTCTTCTTTTAACTTCTTATCGATTTTCTTTTCAGCAATAATAGCTTCAACCGGGTCGATAACTACTATCGGTAGTGGCGGTGGTGGCGGAATCTGTTTCAGATACAAAACGTGTTTCTGGTCTTGTTTTTCTAAAACCTCAACCTGTAAGGCTTTTGGATAATAACCTTCACTTTCCGCTTTAAGTTCATAATTATCAGCAAGGAGATTCATATTAAAAAAAGAAGTCTCATCTAATATATTACTATATAATTCAGCTTTTCTTCTATCATTTAAAACAACTTTTGCATTCGGTATATATTCTTTTGTAACAGCATCTCGGATTTCGAATGTATTAATGTATTCACGAATAAAAATTTCTCCAGATTGTTTAAACTGAAAAATATTATCGTCTTTTTTGTTTCTATTTGAAGCAAAGAAACCTTCGTTTTCATTATAATACGTAATACTAAAATCGTCATATTGAGAATTAATAGGCACGCCTAAATTTGTTGGAGTTGTAAATGAACCATCAACTAATTCTGAAACAAAATTATCTAACATCCCTAAACCTAAATGGCCGTTTGATGCAAAAAACAAATGTCCTTCTTCGGATATAAAAGGGAAATGCTCGCGATTTTCGGTATTTATTGTTGTTCCTAAATTTACAGGTTCTCCAATTTCATCTTCATTTAAAGCAACATAATACAAATCGAAACTACCACAACCTCCCTCTATGTTAGATGAAAAATATAGCTTATCCCCTTTGGGGTTTAAAGCAGGATGTTGATAGGAGAATCCATTTTTATTAAACGCTAATTTCTCTGGAGTAGACCATTTACCGTTTTCCTTTATCGATTTATAAAGATGAATATTATTCGTCTTGGCTTCGTTAAACTCGCGTTTACCTTCTACTATATTGCTTTTTGAAATATACAATGTGTTGCCATCTTTACTAAAACAAAAATTCCCTTCATGATATTTAGAATTAATAGTTTTTGGCAATGCTTTTACTTGGCCAATAGTATCATTTTTTTCATCTACAGCAGTAACATAAAGGTCCAAAAAGGGTTGATGTGTCCATTTATAAGTTTTTCCGAATAATTGATTAACACCCCTATCTGAAGTAAAATATACGCTATCCCCAAATTTTACAGCTCCAAACTCTGAAGCTTCAGAATTAAACTGAACTTTTTCAACTTTATAATCTGGGCTTTTCAACTTAAAAGTTTCAATCGTTTCAATAGATTCCGCAATATCTAAGGATGCCGAATTATTTTCTTTATACAGCTTTAAATACTCCAAAGCAGCTTCATAATCACCCAAAGCAGAAAGCATTTGATAAAGTTTAAAATTATATTGATTGTTATAATTTTTATCCTTTTCGCCAAAGCGACCTTGGACTAATTGTTTTAAATTACGAGAAGCCAACCTATACTGAAACGTGTTATAAAAACACTCGGCAAGATTTTCTAAATCTTTTTTATGGCGTTCTTTTTCTAACGCAATTTCGTAATATTTAGCTGCGTTAATATAATCTCCTTTTTCGAAAAAACGATCGCCTCTAGATTTTTGACCTATGGCCAACTGAGACATAAAACAGATTGCAAAAATTAAAGTTATTTTCTTAATCATATTAATAGAATCTTGGAGATGAATATTTTTTACTTAAACCTAACACATCAAACCTGTAAAGTAAAACAAATTCATGACTGCCGTTGTTAAAGCTTTTTAATTGACTTGTGTTAAAATCGTGAGCATAACCGATACGTAAATCTGGGGTTATATTGATAACAGCCAGTCCAGATATCGCATCTTGATAACGGTAAGATACGCCTAACTCAAACTTATTATCGTACAAAACATTTGCTGAAACATCGAATGATAATGGTGCACCTCCAACAAATTTCATGACTGTAGATGGTTTTATTTTAAACAAATCGTTTAACTCATAGATATAACCCGCGATTAAAAACCCATGAATACTGTTATCATAGACAACGTCGTCATTAATATTTAAATCCGCAGGAATTAGATTTGGTGCAGATAAACCAATATAATAATTTTTATGAAATAGAAATGCTCCAGCTCCAATATTAAGAACTGTTTTATTCGTATTTCCAAAAGAAGGATCGGTTGAGACATTACTTCCTATAGAACTAAAGTTTAAATGATCGAATCCCATTTTTAATCCAAAAGATAGATTCAACTCTTTATTTAAATTAATCTTATAAGCCGCATCAATGTTAAATACATTTTCACTTGTATTTATATTTCCTCCAATATTATCATTTAAATAATTTATGCTTAATTCTATTTTTTCATTTAAAGGAATGTTCGCAAAAACATTTGCTGTTTTAGGTGCGCCATCAATGCCAACCCACTGTGTTCGATACAAAGCACCAACTTCTACAAGACTTGGTTCGTTAATCATATAAGCAGGGTTAACCATACTCATATTGTACATATATTGTGTATACTGTGGTTCTTGCTGAGCAAAAACAGACAGGTTACAGACTATAAATAGTATATATAATTTTATTTTCATCAATTTATCTGCTTAAATAAAAATTACCTTGAAAAGGTTTAGTTATCCCATCTTTTGGATCAAAAACATAAAAATACACTCCTGATGACAATTGTTTTCCTAGTGTTGCCGATACGTTAGACTCACCCCCAAAGAGAGGTGTGTCTTTTGTACCTTTATAAACGGTTACTCCATAGCGATTATGAATGTTTAATTCGAAATTAGGATATGTATCTGACAGATTACACAAATCGAACTCATCATTTATATTATCTCCATTAACCGAAATTCCGTCTTTTATACAACTCTCACAATTCTCATCTCCAAAAGGTAAAAGAGTAACCATCATTACTGTTTTTGATGACTCGCAATCGTTCTCATCTACCGCTGTAACGAAATAATCTTCTCCATTAACTAAAATAGTTCCCATTGGTAATGGCGTGGTTGCTATTTCCGAATCATACCAATTAAAACCATAGCCATTATCTGCCTCTAAACTATTTACTGTCGCTCCATCTACCGCACAAAATGTTTGATTAGAAGTTGTTGCAACATCTACCTCAAGAATAGTAATTTCTATAAATGAAATAACCAAACTACATGTAACATGACCTTGAATTTCGTAGCTAAAATTATAAACTCCAGCAACTAATTGCGAAACATCTAACAAGCTTCCTGTTAAAAAACTTGTATTATCTAAGTCTGTAAAAATTCCCGCACTAGTAGCTGTATCATCTAAATAGTCTGCCAAATCGATTTCTAAATCTGATCGGCATACATTAAAAGCACCATCTTCACCTGCACTTGGACTTTTATAAACAGTTACTATAATTGTTGCTTGGCTTCCTGTACACATGGTTGTTCCTGATGGTGTAGTATTATCTGGAACAGTATAAGTATAAACCCCAGCATCTGATGATCTAGGATCAAAATCTGCAGTATAGTCTGTTGTTGTAAATCCGTTTGGACCTGTCCATGTTCCTGTTGTATTTGGTGTACCATCCAATTCATCAAACAAATTGATAATGTCTGTATTATCGCAAACATCTAATAATGTATCTATTCCAGCCGAATATTCTTCATAAACCGTAAATGATAAATTAGCTGAGTTTATACAACCTTTGTCCGTTAGAGTAGAATATGTAAAATCGAAAAGCTCATCACCTTTAATTTCTGGTAATACATAAGCTGTAGGGTTAGCAACAGGATCTCCCGAAATATTATTAACCCAAGTTCCTAATGAACCTTGATATATGGGATCGTCAATACTATTTGTTGTTAAAAGAGAAAACAGATTTAAAGGATTTGCTATTAACGCGTCGTTTTCACAAAACTCTAAACCAACCGTATCTTCACCAGCATAATTATTAGGTAATAAAACAACAGTAACGTTTGTAAACTTGGGATCGCATGGAGAAGTTCCACTAACTCCACAAGTATTACATAAACCTGAAACTAAATACCTAAATATATAGGTGCCAGCATTGGCTTGTGTGAGTGATGCAAAATCTATAATTCCAGAATCGACATCCCTTCTAATATCCGAAGGTCCAGAAACAAAACTCCAAGTATTACAACTCAAATTTGGAAGGTAATTATACAACACCCCATTTTCTGTTGTAAATGTTAATTCATTATATAAATTTATACTTGAAGGTTGATTATCATCTAGACAAACCTCTAAAGGTTCTTCTTGATAAAAAGGTTTTATAGTTTCGTAAATTCTAAACACAACTTCGGACTCCTTACTTGGGCAATCCGTTAACGAAGATCGAGCTTCTACAGAATACTTGTATTTAAATTCTCGACAACCAAAATTAGAATTATTATTTTTTAAATTATCATAAATTTCTCTAATATTTATAGTAGAATCAACAGGACTATCAATTTGATTTGCTGCATCGGAAATTGCACTCCAAGTACCTTCAACATCCTCTCCCTCTAAAAAAGCATCATTTGTTAAATCAATATCAGCATCCCATATTCCAGATAATATATCGGCTTCACAAATATCATATTCTGAAGCTTCGCCCGAAATTACATCACGAATAACTTCAACTTTAAAACGAGACACTTTTTCCGAAGCACATGGTGACACTCCAGAAACGGTATAAGTGAATTCGAAAACATCAAATTCTACTAAACTTCCATAAGGTTCATAAGGAATTTCTGCATTAAATTTACCTTCAGGACTTAGGCTTTCAAAATTATCAGAATCTCCTACATTCCCCACAAATTCCCATACACCATTTTTATGAGGTGATGGTTGAGACTCGAAAACCTGAAATAAATCGAAATCAGCTAAAACTGCTTGACAGATCGTTATATTAGCATCGTTAGCTCCTGCTGGAGGTAAAGGCTTACCTTCAAATGGGCCTAAAACAATATTTAATCGAAGTTTTATTCCATCAGGACAAGTACTAGATGTATCTATTAACATAAATTGGTACGAATCTATATTAACAGATGCATCTTTTAAATCCCATAAATACAAATCCCCCGTAGACACATCTAAAGAAAAATTATAATTAGGATCAAACCAAGAACCAGAGGTTAATGAAATTGGAGCATCAACACCTGGGACGTTATTATAAACATCGTACAAATTAATTATTCCATCGGGCGTTCCGTTAGCATCGTTATCAATGATTGTCATATCACAAACATTATAAGTTACTACTTCATCGCATTGCGCTTGTACTTTTGCAAAACAAGTTATAAGAACTGCAAGAGTCAAAAAGAGGCCTTTTTTCAATATAGTTAAATTAGATTCAATGCAAGGTATTATTTACTGTGCAAGGGCAAAGGTGTGGAAAATAAAAACTTACAACTAAAAAATGAAGGAAAAAGTTAATATTTCATGTATAATATCCTTTTTTTATGCATTTCATCTATAAAATTATTGGAAACAGTTAGTATTTTAACATAAAATCTCCCCAGAATTCACTTTTATAATCTAAAAATTCATCAAACGGATAATCGGATTTTTAGTTTTTTCTCTTAGAAAAACATCATTCCGTCCTAATTTATTCGCATCAAGCCTCTTAACAGTTTAACGCATCTATCATATTTCTTTGTATTCGAATATTTAGAAGTTCTTTTTATCCAACATATATTATTAACATAAACCACAATTTATCATAAAATATACTGAATAACTTACCACTGCAGAAATATTTGTATTAAGGCGTAGAATTAGAAACTTGTAACATTTTACCGTTATAATATTTATTTCCGTTAAGTGAAAAATCGAAAATATATTGTGCCATTTCTAGAGCTGTAGTTGGTGCTTGATAACCAGGGAAAGCTTCTTCCAACATTTCGGTTTGTACAGCTCCTAAAGCTAGAACATTGAAAGCAATACCAGATTCTTTATATTCTTCTGCTAATAATTCGGTAAGCGTAATTACGGCCGCTTTACTTGAACTATAAGCCGCTAAACCTGGAAATTTCATGCTGCCCTGAACACCGCCCATAGAACTAATAGTAACTACATGGCTATTAGCTTTCATAAAAGGAAGTGTTTTACGAGTTATTTCGGCTACACCAAAAACATTTGTTTTATAAACAGCTTCAAAATCTGCCATTGTTATTTCGGCAAACGGCTTGTTTAGCAAAGCGCCAGCGTTATTGATTAAAACATCTACTTGTTTCCAATTTTCAGAAATAAAATTTTCAACTTTTTCATAAGCCTTTTCATCATTTAAATCGAACGAAAAACACGTTACGTTTTCTAAGTTTAAATTCAGGATAGGCTTTTCATTCCGCGAAAGCGCCAATACATGATGTCCAGCTTTTGCGTATAGTTGAACCAACTCGAAACCAATGCCTCTACTTGTTCCTGTTATAATTATATTTTTACTCATTATTCAATTTTATTTCTTTAGTTGGAGCATTTATCATTCCTTCTAAAGCCGGAATCATTTTATTTATAAAATTAGCCATGTGTTCAAAATTCATATTTTCGGTTTCGTCATCCACATGATGGTAATAATCGAAATTTGTAAAGTCGAAAGTTGAAATGGCTTGCGCCGGAACATTAAATGCATTGTAGAATGGATAGTTATCCGAACGCATAAATAATCTAATCTCTTTAGCTTTTGGTAAAAATCCAACAATTTCAGAATTAGCATAACCATTTAACTTTTCGGCCATATTCGATTCTTTGTAACCTGTAACGTAAGCCATAGTTTCACCACCTGCTCTTGGCACACCAATCATTTCAAAATTAATCATGGTATAAACATTTAAGTTTTCATCTTTTAAACGCTTTGCTAAATGTCCAGATCCTTTTAAACCCATTTCTTCGGCAGCATATAAAGTAAACAAAACACTACGCTTATTGTTTTTAGTTTCAGCAAAATATTTTGCCCATTCCATAACGGCTACCGTCCCCGAAGCATCATCGTTAGCTCCGTTTGCAATAACATCGCCATTCACTTCTTTTGCTGTACCAATATGATCATAATGTGCTCCTAGAATTACAAATTCATTTTTTAATTCCGGATCGTTTCCTTCTATATAGCCAACCACATTATACCCTACAACTTCCTTTACATTAAAAGTATCTCTATAGGTTTCAAAATAAGGTTTTACATTGTTTTCTTTAAAAAAATTCTCTATAAAAACAGCAGCTTTCTCGATACCTTCACTTCCTGTATTCCTACCTTCTAATGCGTCGGAAGCTAAATACTCTAAACTTGCTATAATCGATTTTTCTTCTATTTTATTTTGAGCAGCACAGTTAAAAACAAACAGTACTAAACTAAGCCTAAATATATTTTTCATATTTTATTTTAAAAATTAAAGATAAAAAAAACCTGCTTCAATAATATGAAACAGGTCTTTAATATTTAGATTTTGAAAAATCTGGTTACACTAACATAGTTACCGGGTTTTCAATATATCCTTTTAAAGTTTGAAGGAATAATGCACCTGTAGCACCGTCAACCGTTCTGTGATCGCATGCTAATGATAACTTCATCGTATTACCAACAACAATTTGTCCGTTTTTAACGACTGGTTTTTCAACAATATTTCCAACAGAAAGAATAGCGGAATTTGGTTGATTGATAATCGATGTAAATGTATCGATACCAAACATACCTAAGTTAGACACAGTAAATGTGCTACCCTGCATTTCATCTGGAGTTAATTTTTTATTTTTAGCTTTACCTGCAAGCTCACGAACTGCACCACCAATTTGTGGTAACGTTTGCTCATTAGCAAACTTAACAACTGGCACAACTAAACCATCTGGAACAGCTACTGCAACACCAATATGTACATGATTGTTTAATCTCATTTTATCGGCAAACCACTGAGAGTTTACTTGTGGATGTTGCTTTAACGCTAAAGCACAAGCTTTAACAACAATATCGTTATATGATATTTTAGTATCTGGAATTGAGTTAAACTGCGTACGGAAAGACATCGCATTTTCCATATCGAACTCCACACTTAAATAATAATGTGGTGCAGAAAACTTAGAATTTGTTAACGCCTTCGCAATTGCTTTACGCATTTGAGAATTATCTATATCATCGAAATCTTCTTGACCAGATGCTACAAATTTACCAGCGGATGCCGCAGATGCTGCTGGCTCGTAATTTTCAATATCTCGTTTTACAATACGTCCGTTTTCACCAGAACCTTGAATTCTTGTTAAGTTAATACCTTTATCTTCCGCTAACTTTTTTGCTAATGGAGATACATGTACACGTCCGTCTGCCGTTACTGGCGTTGGAGCAGGTGCACTTGTTTTTGGTTTAGAAGGAGCTGCTGGTGCAGGCGCACTTTTTGGAGCTTCTTTTTTAGCTTCAGCCTTTGGAGCTTCTGCTACTGGTGCAGCTGTACTAAAACTAGAGGCAACACCAGAAACATCTGTTCCGGCAGGGCCTATTATAGCTAAAAGCTCATCTACCTTTGCAGAATCGCCTTCTTGTAATCCTATATATAATAAAGTACCAGATTGGAATGATTCAAATTCCATAGTTGCTTTATCCGTTTCAATTTCAGCTAAAATATCGCCTTCATCAACCTTATCACCAACTTTTTTCAACCAAGTTGCAACAGTACCTTCTTCCATGGTATCACTTAAACGTGGCATGGTTACAACAATTACACCTTCTGGTAATTCTGCTGCAGCACTTGTTGCTTCAGGAGCTACCTCTACTGCTGCAGGAGCCTCTTCTGTTTTTTCTTCAGTCGCTTCCGCGGAAGCGTTACCACCTCCACTTATAAGTGCAGAAATATCTTCACCTTCTTCACCAATAATAGCTAAAAGCTCATCTACCTTAGTAGTTTCACCTTCTTGAATACCAATATAAAGCAAAGTCCCTTCATTGAAAGACTCAAACTCCATAGTGGCTTTATCAGTTTCAATTTCGGCTAAAATATCGCCTTCTTCAATTTTATCTCCTACTTTTTTCAACCAAGCTGCAACGGTACCTTCTTCCATGGTATCGCTTAAACGAGGCATATTTACTACTATTGCCATAGCTTATATTTTGTGTTGTATAAATGGATAATCTTCTTGTTCGTAAACCATATCATAAAGTTGTTGCTTTTCTGGGTATGGAGACTCGTCTGCAAATTTTTCACATTCTGCAACACGATCTTTAACACGCTTATCAATTACTTTAATATCGTCTTCCGAAGCATATTTATTTTCAAGAATAACATCTTTCACTTGTGTAATTGGATCGATTTTCTTGTATTCTTTAACTTCGTCTTTAGTTCTGTAATGTTGAGCATCACTCATTGAATGCCCTCTATAACGGTAAGTTTTCAACTCTAAGAAAGTTGGTCCATCACCACGACGTCCTCTTTGAATGGCTTCATCAAAAGCTTCAGCAACTTTTATCGGGTTCATTCCATCAACAGGTCCGCAAGGCATATCATAACCTAAACCTAATTTCCAAATATCGGTATGGTTTGCAGTTCTTTCTACAGAAGTTCCCATTGCATATCCGTTGTTTTCACAAACAAATACTACTGGTAATTTCCAAAGCATTGCTAAATTGAATGCCTCATGAAGAGAACCTTGTCTTGCAGCTCCATCACCAAAACAGCATAAAGTTACAGCATCACTACCGTGATACTTATCACCAAATGCAATACCTGCTCCTAAAGGAATTTGACCACCAACAATACCGTGACCACCGTAAAAACGAAATTCTTTAGAAAAAATATGCATAGAACCTCCCATACCATGAGATGTTCCTGTTACTTTTCCATACAATTCTGCCATAACACGCTTAGGATCTACTCCCATACCAATTGGTTGAACGTGATTTCTGTAAGCAGTTATCATTTTATCTTTAGTCAAATCCATAGCGTGCAAAGCACCCGCTAAAACAGCTTCTTGACCATTATATAAGTGAAGAAATCCTCTTACTTTTTGTTGAATGTAAACGGCAGCTAGTTTGTCTTCAAACTTTCTCCAGAATAACATGTCTTCGTACCATTTGAGGTAAACCTCTTTTGTGATTTTTTGCATCGACTAGAATTAATGTTAGTATTGTCACGAAGGACAAAAGTAACACATTGAAAGTAATTGCAAAAACTCAACGTGCTTAAAGTGAAAAAAATATTAAAAAAACTTAATTTTAGAAGCGTTTTAAATAATCTTTAAATATTTTTTAAAGATTACTGATTTTTTAGAAAATTTACAAGGAGGTTTTATCAAAGCCTAAAGGCAATAAATTAGCTAGAGAATTAGATTTAGCTACTTTACCTGTTTCTCCCATAAAATAGATCTCGATTGGACTGTCTTGTTTTACCTCATATTCGGCAATTGCTTGTCGGCAAGCTCCACATGGAGGGATAGGCGCTATAGTAGTTTTAAGCTTAGAACCCGCTGTTATAGCCATACGCACAACTTTAGCATCTGGATATTGAGATCCTGCATAATAAATGGCCGTGCGCTCTGCACACAACCCAGATGGATAAGAAGCGTTTTCTTGATTGCTCCCTGTAATTATTTCGTTATTATCTAAAAGCAGCGCAGTTCCCACATGGAATTTAGAATATGGTGCATAAGCCTTTTCGCGAGCTTCAACGGCTTTTTCCATTAACGTTATAACATTTTCAGGAAGTTCACTTAAATTATCATAAACGTATAATGTGGACTCTATTTTTACTTCTTTCATATATTTTTCTGTTGAAATAATTGTGAATTTTAAATTTCAGAAATTCTATTTTTTTAAAAAACGAGAATCACTTATTGAAAAATCACAAGTTTTGAACGTAACAATTTAAGCTAAAAGTTGATATTTATAACAAAAACGATTATTTTTTTTTAAATTTTCAATCATCAAAAACAAAGGAATACAAATTACCTACTTTTTAATCTCTAATTTTTCGGCAAAATAATCACAAAAATCTTTCATGGTTGCCGTCATTTTTTCATCCTGTGTTGCACGGTTAAAAGTGCTACTCATAGCAACAAGTGTTTGATGAAAAAACACTTTCATTTCGTCTACAGGCATATCTTTAGTCCACAAATCTATACGTAAACTTTCTTGAGTTTTAGAATCCCAAACAGCAAGCATCATGGCTTTAGCCTCTGCATTTGATATCCCACCATCTTTGGCTGTCCAATTAATTTTTTCGGGAACGCGATTTTCATCTAACTCTATATTTAATTCGATTTTCGATTTAATATTAGCCATTATTTTTTCTTGGTTTAAATTTTGATTTATTAAAAATATCTTCAGCATTCATAATTAACATATCGTTTAATGATGTGTCGTTATGCTCCATATAAGCTTTCACAATTTGCCAACCTATGTATTGCCCTATTTTACCTGGCGACTCTCCATCTATACCCTCCAAATAAAATTTAGAAAAAGGAGCTGGATTTATAAATCGGTTGGGCAATTTAGAGTTTGTGCTAAATAATAATTCACGCTCTACAAAGTATTGCCAAACCGAACTTTCATTTTGCTGAACCCAATTTAACTGTTCTTGAGAATAGCTTATTCTTTCGTTTTCTAACTTAAAAGGAATAACTTTATCCTTAAAATATAGAGCTTTTCCAAAATAAATCATTTCATCTAAAAGTGTTTTTCTTTCAGGTTGAAAAATATATTTCTCAGCATATTCTTCGGCGAGATCTACAACAATTTGCTCTTTATTTAAATGCTCAGAAATATATTTCGGAATACCTTGATAAAAATAATGATCCTCCCCGAGATAAGAGTCTAGAGCGACCAAAACAATCGTATCGGTAACAATCACCCTATTTCTATAATCTACATTACTCGTTGTCGTTATAACTCTTGGCGTTTTAAATGTTGGGAAATAATATTGAATATAACTTAGTAACGATTCTATTTCATCTTCAGTATTGGAGTAATCCGCAAACACTTTATCAACCTCTGCACTTAATTCTTGTTGCAGCGTATCGTTCACTTTATCAATCCATACAGAATCCCTAATCGCTTTTGGAAACATAAACGGATAAGCTTTCTTTAATTTAGGCAATTCTTGTAAATTAGTTTTTGCAAAAAACCTATCAAACCGCTCAATAGAAATATCTATCTTATTGTTTTCCAAAGCAAGATCTGCATCACTTTTCTTTTTACAAGAAAAAAAACAAATTGTAATAAGAATAATTAATGACAGCTGTTTCATAGTAAAAGTTAAACGCTTTAAATTTTTATTAATTGAGTGATTACGCTATTTTTGTTGACAAAGGTAGTATTCTTATATCAAAACTCTTCTAAAATGCAAACAGAAAAAGTAGTAGATTACATTGTAAATTGGTTAAAAGATTATGCAACAAAAGCCGGAGTTAACGGTTTTGTGATAGGTGTTTCTGGCGGAATTGATTCTGCTGTAGCATCTACATTATGTGCGAAAACAGGATTAAACGTTTTATGTATTGAAATGCCAATACATCAAGCAGCAAGCCATGTAACACGGGCAAACGAACACATTGCACAACTTTCTAAACGTTTTGATAATGTGAGCGATACTAGAACAGATTTAACACCTGTTTTTGAAGCTTTTAAAACGGAAGTGTTCTTTGATAGCGACCAAGCAACCGTAGACATGGCATTAGCGAATACTAGAGCGCGTTTAAGAATGACAACCTTATATTATTATGCTGGTCTTTACAAACTTTTGGTTGCCGGAACAGGTAATAAAGTTGAAGATTTTGGAGTTGGATTTTACACAAAATACGGAGATGGTGGTGTAGATTTGAGTCCGATTGCAGATTTATTAAAATCGGAAGTTTATAAATTAGGTGAATTTTTAGAGGTTCCAGAATCCATTATGAAGGCCGCTCCTAGCGATGGCTTATTTGGAGACACAAGAAGCGACGAAGATCAAATTGGCGCCTCATATCCCGAGTTAGAATGGGCTATGACGATGGATGAAAAGGGCAAGACAGAATCCGATTTTTCTGATCGTGAACGTGATGTATTTAATATTTATAAAAGATACAATTCTAGTAACAAACACAAGATGATTCCAATCCCAATATGTGATATTCCTGATAATTTGATGTAATTTTTGCAAAATACCTAAAAAACTCATACTTTAGCCCCGAGCTTTTTTCTTTCAAGTAGTATATTCTCTCAACCCTCAACAAAGAAAGCTCGGAAAATTATGATAAAATTATTAATAGCAGACAACCATCCTATTACTAGGAAAGGATTAGAGGTGCTTTTTTCCGCCTCATCAAACATCGAAATTGTTGGAAGTTTACAAGATGGAAATGACATCTTAGATTTCATCAGAAAAAACGAAGTAGACATCATTTTAACTGAAGCTGATTTTCCTAAGCTAAATGGATTAACACTTTTACGTTATTTAAAAAATGATTTCCCTGACATTAAAACCGTTATTTTTAGCGGTGAACCCGAAGAAGTTTATGCAATAAACGCTATTAAAGCAGGTGCTTCTGGATTTATTCACAAATCTGTAAATGTTATTACAATAAACGAAGCTATTTTAAAAGTACATGATGGCGGTATTTATTTAAGTAACGATTTAACGCAACAACTAGCGTTTGGAAACAGAGTAAATAAAGGTTCTGGAACGTTCTACAAAAAATTATCTACTAGAGAAGCAGAAGTTTTAAAGCTTTTAACTATTGGTAGAAAAAACAAAGAAATCTCTAAAGAGTTAGACATTAACGAAAAAACAGTTAGTACTTACAAAGCACGCTTAATGCGCAAACTTAAAGTAACGAACTTGATTGATTTAGTTAATCAAGCAAAATTAGCCGAACACTTATAGTACACGGTTTAACTTACGAGATAACAACATTTTAAGACCCGAATAATCTCTTACTTCTTCAAGTATGTTTCTATTCGAGTCTTTTTTGTTTTCCATCGTTTCCTTCTGAAATTCCTTAACTTTCTGATCGATTAAAAAACAGCGTAAATTCAATATAGTTTCACTTACCAACTGAGCTATACTCGTTTTTTTCTCCTTCGGAAAAATATTCATTCTATTCCAGTTATCTAACGCATAACGCTCGTCGTCCATTAAAATAGTCGTAATTTCACTAGACATATCGGTGCTAACCGAATTAATAAAAGTTCTTAACTCAAACTTTGTGTCTTGATTTAATCTATCGATTATAGTATAATACAAGTCTTTAAAATGCGCATTTGTAAACTGCATTTCATCATCCTGCAAATCTAAAAACACTTTCTCAAACACTTTTGCCTTATGAATTACTGGCTCTAAATCTAAATCGCCCTTTTCATTTTCTTTTAAAACTAAATCTTCAAACTCCTCCACTTCATTCCCATAAAGTAATAAAACTTCTATAATTTTTCGTTCTAAAAGATATTGAACATCTACTTTTTTTACAGGCTCATCTTTACTCTTAACAACTTCAAAAGGATAATTATCTGGAGGCCCTTCTCTAGGATCTTGATTAGGGTCCATATTAGGATCCTGATTAAAGCTTTGCCTAGGAGCTTGCCTAGAATCTTGTTTTGATGCTGTTTGACTATTAATTTGCGCCAGAGTACTAAACAGAACTTCTTCACTAATATCCATGATGCGCGCACATTCCTGAATGTATATCTCTTTTTTTATATTATCAGGAATTTTAGCAATACTATTTACAATATCTCTAACAGTTTCCGCTTTTTTAATAGGATCATTTTTAGATTCTTCAAATAAAATAGAAGCTTTAAATTGAATAAAATCTTTAGCGTTTTCCGATAAATAAGTTGTAACCTCCTCTAAAGAGTTTTGTTTCGCGAAACTATCAGGATCTTCTCCTTCTGGAAAAGTACAAACCTTAACGTTCATGCCTTGTTCCAGAATTAAATCGATACCACGCAATGATGCACGCATACCCGCTGCATCACCATCAAAAAGTACGGTGATATTTTTTGTAAGCCTGTTTATTAATCTAATTTGATCTGGTGTTAATGCAGTACCAGAAGACGCTACAACATTTGTAATTCCTCTTTGATGAAACTGAATAACATCGGTATAACCTTCTACCAAATAGCAATTATCTTCTTTGGCAATACTTTGTTTCGCATGATAAATACCGTACAAAACTTTACTTTTGTGGTAAATATCACTTTCTGGCGAGTTCATATATTTAGCCGCCTTTTTATCAAGCACTAAAATACGTCCACCAAAACCTAAAACACGGCCACTCATACTCTTTATAGGAAACAAAACACGACCTTTAAAACGATCGAAACGCTTGTCCTGTTTAACAATAGTAAGCCCTGTTTTAGCAAGGTAATCAATATTATAACCTTGCTTTAAAGCTTCATCTGTAAAACCCTGCCATTCGTTTAAAGAATAACCTAAATCGAATTTTTTTATAGTTTCCTCTGTAAAACCACGCTGTTTAAAATAACTTAAACCAATAGATTTTCCCTGATCGGTTTTATGAAGAATTTTCTGAAAGTAGGTATTTGCGAATTCACTAACTAAATACAAACTTTCACGCTCGTTAGCCTGTTCTTTTTGTTCGTTAGATTGTTCGGTTTCTTCTATTTCAATATTGTACTTTTTAGCTAGATATTTTATAGCTTCTGGATACGTAAAATGCTCGTGTTCCATTAAAAAAGAAACAGCCGTACCACCTTTTCCTGTAGAAAAATCTTTCCAAATCTGCTTTACTGGAGACACTACAAAGCTTGGCGAACGCTCATCACTAAAAGGGCTTAATCCCTTAAAGTTACTTCCTGCTTTTTTTAAGTTTACAAAATCGCCGATAACCTCCTCTACACGGGCGGTTTCAAAGACTAAATCTATGGATGCTGGTGATATCAAATTTAATGTTCTTTTTAAAACTGAAAATACTATATTTTTCTGAATGTCTTAAAACCTATGAAAATTCGGCTTCAAAAAGCGTTGCAAAATGTTTTAACAACTTTTCTTTAACCTCTGCTTCATCAACCGTTTTCTGCGCCAATTCTACATTAAGCGATGTTACTGCTTTGCCACGTATTCCGCAGGGAATAATATTATCAAAATATCCTAAATTAGCATTTACATTAAGCGCAAAACCATGCATAGTAACCCAACGACTTGCACGCACACCCATAGCGCAAATTTTTCGAGCAAAAGGCGTCCCTACACCAAGCCAAACTCCTGTTTCTCCTGGGCTCCTTTCTGCTTTTAAACCATATTCTTCCAAGGTTAAAATAATTACTTCCTCTAAAAAACGTAAATACTTATGAATGTCTGTAAAGAAATTTTCTAAATCTAAAATAGGATAACCCACAATTTGTCCTGGCCCATGATACGTAATATCACCACCTCGATTTATTTTATAAAACGTTGCTCCTTTTTCAGCAAGCTGTGTTTCATTTAAAAGTAAATTCGACATGTGACCACTTTTACCCAAAGTATATACATGCGGATGCGTAACAAACAAAAAATAGTTTTTGGTTTTTAGAGCGGTTTCCTCTCTCCTATTCTTTATTTTTGCATCAACAACTTCCTTAAACAAAGCCTCTTGGTAATCCCAAGTTTCTTTGTAATCTTTATAGCCTAAATCTTGCAGTTCAATTTGCTTATTCATAGACTACAAAATTACAATTTTTTAAGGAGATAAATTGAAGTAAAATAACATAAGACAAAAGCAAAATTAAAATTATGTCTAAAAAAAAATACACCATTCAAAACAACCCCTTTGTTGTACCAACTACCGACGGCAAAGTGATTAAAGAACATTTTGGAAATACTACCGATGGCAATAAAGACATTAGTATTGCACATATGAAAGCTCCTGCAGGCTGGAGTGAACCGTTTCAAACTCCAGAATTCGACGAATTCACCTTTATTATTAGTGGTAAAAAACAATTTATTATCGACAACGAAGCTATTATTCTAGAAGCTGGACAATCTATTAAAATTGAACGAAATACCCGTGTTCAATACTCTAATCCATTTACCGAGGTTTGCGAATACATTGCCATTTGCACCCCTGCCTTTTCAATAGATTTAGTAAACAGAGAAGATTAAATTAATCATGAAAAAATATATCCCTAAAATTGTTGGTTTCGGTATAAATAGCGTTGGAATATTGTCTCCAAAATACGCTGCTCATTTATCAATGACTTTGTTTTCTTCTCCTAAAAAAGGAAAAACAAACGAGAAACAAGCAAACTACTTAAAAGAAGCCAAGCAAGACGAAGTTATCTGTAACGGTATTACTATTAAAACATACCAATGGTCTGGTAAAAAAGACACTGTTTTATTAGCACATGGTTGGGAAAGCAATACATATAGATGGAAGGATTTAATTGAACTTTTAAAAGCAGAAGACTATAACGTAATCGCCCTAGATGCACCAGCACACGGAAGCTCTAGCGGAAAACTTTTTAATGCTTTAATTTATTCAGAATGCATACATGCTGTCGCAAAAAAATTTAACACCTCTGCAATCATTGGGCATTCTGTAGGCGGCATGGCAACAGCTTTTGGTAATTACAATTTTCCATTAACACAGGTAAAAAAACTTGTTCTTTTGGGAGCTCCCGCCGATTTTACCGGTGTTTTTTCTAGATATATAGACATGATGGGGTATAATAATCGTATTTCCAAAGCTATGGGGAAATATGTATTAGCGCGTTTTAATCACTTACCAGAATATTTCGACGCCGCTAAATTCACCACTAATTTTAAAGCTAAAGGACTTATCGTTCATGACAAAAAAGATAGGATTATCCCTTACAAGGATGGACTAAAATTTAAACAGAACTATACAAATGCTGAGTTTCTTTCTACTAAAGGTTTTGGCCATGGATTAAAATCGGAATTAGTTTACACTCATATTTTAGACTTTTTAAACACTTAATTAACGTATTTTTGCAACATGGAAGTACAATTAAAACGTATTAATAAATTTTTAAGTGAAGTTGGATATTGCTCGCGTAGAGAAGCCGACAAACTAATAGATGCCGGAAGAGTAACAATCAATGGAAGCATCCCTGAAATGGGAACAAAAATAGCGCCTAATGATGTAGTTTGTGTCGATGGCAAAGAAATTACAAACACAAAAACATCGTTTGTTTATTTAGCTTTTAATAAACCTGTTGGTATTGTTTGTACTACGGACACTTCCGTGGAAAAAGACAACATCATTGATTTTATAAATTACCCAAAACGTATTTTCCCAATTGGAAGGCTTGATAAACCTAGTGAAGGTTTAATTCTATTAACTGACGATGGAGATATTGTAAACAAGATTTTGCGTGCCAGTAACAATCACGAAAAAGAATATTTGGTAACTGTAGATAAGCCAATCTCGCAAACGTTTCTTGAGCGCATGGCTGGTGGAATTCCTTTAGCAGAGTTAAACAAAACCACAAAGAAATGTGAAATTCAAAAAATTAATACATACACATTCAAAATTATTTTAACACAGGGTTTAAATCGCCAAATTCGTCGTATGTGCGATTACCTAAACTACGAGGTAGAGACTTTAAAACGTGTTCGAATTATGAATATTAAACTCGATATGCCTCTTGGTGAATATCGTGAGTTAAGCAAGGATGAATTTATTGATTTAAATAAGCTTTTGGAAGATTCCACAAAAACTTATGAAGACAATAAAAAACGAAAAGCATAAAAAAAAGCCTCAAATTTAAATTTGGGGCTTTTTTACTTTTTCTTATTTCTATGCTCTAACTTTCAGTTTCCGTAGCTTCTAAATTCTTATTTTCCTTTGGCTTTTTCCAAAGTAACAAACATACACCAGCCCAAACTAGAGCGATAATAACCATCCCTATAAAAAAAGGCGTTTCTCCTTGCTCCATCGAGTTATCTTCTATTCCAAAAATATAAAAAGCTAAAAGACCAAATAATATAATTTGCCCTGCGAAATACGCTATAACTCCCTTTTTTGTTAAATACCTTAATATTAATGCATCCAGCATAATTTTTATATTTTAACTATTAAATTAATTATTAAGCGTCTATTGTATATTTCTTTCTCGAGCCAATAATGTGTTTTTAAGTAACATGGCAATCGTCATTGGTCCAACTCCACCAGGAACAGGAGTAATATAACTTGCTTTTTTGCTAACACTTTCAAACTCTACATCTCCTGCTAATCTATAGCCTGCTTTTTTTGTAGCATCTGGAACACGTGTAATTCCAACATCGATAATTACAACATCTTCTTTAACCATATCTCCTGTCAAAAACTCAGAGATACCAATGGCCGCAACAACAATATCTGCCTTTAGTGTAATTTCTTTTAAGTTTTTAGAACGACTATGAACAACGGTTACTGTTGCATCACCTGCTTTTCTTTTCTGACTCATTAAAATACTCATCGGACGACCAACAATATGGCTACGTCCCAAAACGACCACATTTTTACCAGACGTTTCAATTTGATAACGCTCTAACAACTCCATAATACCATAAGGTGTTGCTGGTAAGAATGTTGGCAAATCCAAAGCCATTTTACCTACATTTGTTGGATGGAAA
Source organism: Algibacter sp. L1A34 (assembly GCF_009796805.1). NCBI lineage: Bacteria > Pseudomonadati > Bacteroidota > Flavobacteriia > Flavobacteriales > Flavobacteriaceae > Algibacter > Algibacter sp. L1A34. Next base: position 750,429 of record NZ_CP047029.1, read on the forward strand.
CCATCCACATCTTTATCTGGATTTACAGCCATTAAAACCTTTTGCTCATCGATATGTTTTGGCAATGGTAATTGCACAATAAAACCATCAATATCGTTATCGGTATTTAATTGATGAATTTTTTCAAGTAATTCTTCTTCGGTAGTATAATCTGGTAAATCGATTAAAGTAGAATTAAATCCAATACGCTCGCAAGCTTTTACTTTTGCATTCACGTAAGTCATACTCGCACCATCACTTCCTACTAAAACAGCGGCTAAGTGCGGCACTTTTTCACCCTTAGAAACCATAGCAGTTACATACTCGGCGATTTCATCTTTAATATCATTACTTACTTTTTTTCCGTCTAAAATTGTCATCTTTTATCTGTTTTCACCACAAGTTCCCGAATATTGTTTCGTAAAAATGTTAAGGCTATAAGTTTATTTTAAATTTATAATTACTTAATGTTTTTAGTATACTAACTGCAAGCTTATTTCAAATTCTGCATCATCTGCATCATCTTTTTGCCGCCACCGCCTTGCATCATTTTCATCATTTTGCTCATTTGGTTAAATTGCTTTAAAAGTTGATTTACTTGTTGTACCGATGTACCGGAACCTTTACCTATTCTTACTTTTCTACTTGCATTAATAGTCGAAGGATTTGTTCTTTCACCAGGTGTCATAGAATGAATAATAGCTTCGATACCTTTAAAAGCATCATCATCTATATCTACATCTTTAAGCATTTTACCAGCACCAGGAATCATACCCATAAGGTCTTTCATGTTTCCCATTTTCTTAATCTGTTGAATTTGCTTTAAGAAATCGTCGAAACCAAACTGATTTTTAGCAATTTTCTTTTGAAGTTTTCTTGCCTCAACCTCATCAAATTGTTCTTGTGCACGTTCTACTAACGACACCACATCTCCCATACCTAAAATACGATCGGCCATACGTGATGGATAGAACACATCAATGGCTTCCATTTTCTCTCCAGTACCAATAAACTTAATTGGTTTGTTTACTACCGATTTAATAGAAATAGCTGCACCACCTCGAGTATCACCATCTAATTTAGTAAGGATAACACCATCAAAATTCAATACATCGTTAAAAGATTTCGCCGTATTAACAGCATCTTGCCCTGTCATAGAATCTACAACAAACAAAGTTTCTTGTGGTTGGATGGCTTTATGAATGTTCGATATTTCGGTCATCATCACCTCATCTACAGCTAAACGGCCAGCAGTATCAATAATAACAACGTTAAACCCATTCGCTTTTGCATAAGCAATACCTGCTTGCGAAATAGCTACTGGATCGGTATTCCCTCTATCACTAAAAACCTCAACACCAATTTGATCACCAACAACATGTAACTGATCTATTGCTGCCGGACGATAAACATCACAAGCAACCAATAAAGGTTTTTTAGTTTTTTTATTTTTTAAATAATTTGCAAGTTTACCAGAAAAGGTAGTTTTACCAGAACCCTGTAAACCCGACATTAATATAATACTTGGCGTACCAGATAAATTAATACCTTCTACATCGCCACCCATTAATTCGGTAAGCTCATCTTTTACAATTTTAACCATTAATTGCCCTGGTTGCAGAGTGGTTAAAACGTTTTGCCCTAGCGCTTTTTCTTTTACACGGTTGGTAAAATCTTTGGCTATTTTAAAATTAACATCGGCATCCAAAAGCGCACGACGAACTTCTTTTAAAGTTTCGGCTACGTTTACTTCGGTTATGCTTCCGTGACCTTTTAATACGTGTAAGGCTTTATCTAATTTATCGCTTAAATTATTGAACATGGTTTTTAAGTATTCAGTTGGCAATCCGTATTTAGTAGTCCACAGTTGGTAATCCACATAATTAACGGTTTGCTATCTTATTAAAAATGAAGTGCAAAAATAATGAAATATTTTCTTTTTTTCGATGAATTTACCCGTTTTTGTTCTACTTGAATTCAGCTAACCCAAAGAACAATTTCAACTCAAAATCAACAAGTTAGACCTGTATTTCAAACCTATAGAATAGAAACTATAAACTGAAGTATTACAAACCAAGAACACTAGTGACCAATTTTGAGTGATTAGAAAAACTGATTATTTAATAAATGAAAGAATTTTATTATATCAAAGATTATCATTAATCTTGTTCTTCACAAAAAAACAAAACCCATGAAAACCTACTTTAAAATTGCACTAACATTATTAATTTCTCTAATGATAAGTTGTTCGGACGACGACAATTCAGGAGATAACATTTCTAATCAAATATTACAAGGACAAGTATTTGGAAATGATTTTACAGCTTTAGGAGGTAAAGCATTCGATTCTGGTGAAGATATTTCTGTAAACATTACAAATATAGCCGCCGACTGTGAATCTTCTGTTCTTGATTATGACCTAGAAATATCTACTTACGTTAGACCTGAAGTAGGTGTTTATGAAGGAATAAATGTTATTTTCAATAAAGACGGAGAACCGCCATACAACTATCTAGGTGCCACCGTTGAAGTAACATCACTTACTGATAATGAAATTACTGTGAAAATTAAAGCCGATTCTAGTTCTGATAAAACTATTGAAGGTACGTTTACAGTGCCTTATTGTCAATAAAACATATTTCATCTTATTTTAAAGGTCGGTGCAACTAATAATTGTAACGACCTTTTTTTATTCTAAAAAAACTAAAACTTAATTTTTAGGATTATTTAAAATAACTAATGCTGCAATTACGCCTGGCACCCAGCCACAAAGCCATAGCAAGAAAACGATTATTATAGATCCGCAGCCTTTATCTAAAACGGCCAATGGCGGACAAATGATTGAAAGTAAAACTCTCCAGAAACTCATAATGATTTGATTTTGATTGATGATTTTAATTATTTGACGTTTTATTAACTGTTTTGTTACACTTTAATTTAAAGTTTCAAGTTTTTGAGAATTATTTCTGACTGATAGTTCTTTAAATAGCCGTTTTAAAACTTCATGTTCCAATTGTACCCGCGCTAGGGATAGCAGCGGAAAGCCCACAGCAGAACCAATGATAATTGGGCCTGCGAGGACTTGTAGCGAATAGCCCGACCCTTGTGGTAGCGCCCAAAAAAAAATGGGTAATTGATAATGGAAATTGGGCTACCAAATGTTTATCTTTGTGCCTTTAAAATTTTTAGAGCATTTAGACTATGTCGCAATTATCAGAGCAAGAACTTGTAAGAAGAGAGAAATTAGTAAAATTACGCGCTATGGGCATTAACCCATATCCAGCGGATTTATACCCTGTAACCCACACATCGAAATCGATAAAACAGGATTTTGTTGAAGAAAAACAGGTGGTTGTTGCTGGTAGATTAATGGCGATAAACATACAAGGTAAAGCATCGTTCGCGCAGTTGCAAGACAGCGAAGGCCGTATTCAGGTTTACTTTAACCGTGACGAAATTTGTACGGATGAAGATAAAACAAAGTATAACGATGTTTTTAAAAAATTACTAGATTTAGGTGATTTTGTAGGTATTGAAGGCGAATTATTCAATACGAAAGTGGGTGAAAAAACCATTCGTGTTAAAGATTTTACGCTATTAAGCAAAGCTTTAAAACCATTGCCATTACCAAAAGAAAAAGACGGAAAAGTATTTGATGCTTTTACGGATCCTGAATTACGCTACCGCCAACGTTATGCCGATTTAGTGGTAAACCCACACGTAAAAGAGGTGTTTGTTAAGCGTACTAAATTATTTAATGCTATGCGTTCGTTTTTTAACGATGCTGGATATTTTGAGGTTGAAACTCCGGTTTTACAACCTATTCCGGGTGGTGCTGCGGCGCGCCCATTTATTACACACCACAACAGTTTAGATATTCCGTTGTATATGCGAATTGCCAACGAGTTGTATTTAAAACGACTTATTGTTGGTGGATTTGATGGTGTTTACGAATTCTCGAAAAACTTTAGAAATGAAGGGATGGACAGAACACACAACCCTGAATTTACAGCTATGGAAATCTACGTATCATACAAAGATTACAACTGGATGATGGATTTCTGTGAGCAACTTTTAGAGCATTGTGCTGTTGCCGTAAACGGAACTAGCGAGGCTACTTTTGGTGAGCATAAAATTGATTTTAAAGCGCCTTACGCTCGTGTTACTATGGCAGACTCTATTAAACACTTTACAGGGTTTGATATTACTGGTAAAACTGAAGATGAAATTAGAGCCGCTGCAAAAGGCATGCATATTGAGGTGGATGATACTATGGGTAAAGGGAAATTAATTGATGAAATTTTTGGTGAAAAATGTGAAGGCAACTACATACAACCAACTTTTATTACAGATTACCCAAAGGAGATGAGCCCACTATGTAAAGAACATAGAGACAACCCAGAACTTACTGAGCGTTTTGAGCTAATGGTTTGTGGTAAAGAAATTGCGAATGCATATTCGGAATTAAATGACCCTATTGATCAACGTGAGCGTTTTGAGCACCAATTAAAGCTTGCTAAAAAAGGTGATGACGAAGCTACTGAATTTATTGATGAAGACTTTTTACGTGCATTAGAATACGGTATGCCTCCAACATCTGGTATGGGTATTGGTATGGATCGTTTAATTATGTTTTTAACGAATAACCAATCGATACAAGAGGTTTTATTCTTTCCGCAAATGCGACCTGAAAAGAAAGCTTCTTCGGTTGAATTAAACGACGATGAAAAAGCGTTACTTGCTTTAATTGAAAAGGTAGAGAAAATTGATTTAAATACTTTGAAAACTCAAAGTGGTTTATCTAATAAAAAATGGGATAAAACTATTAAAGGTTTAACTAAACACAACTTGGCTAAGGTTGAAAAAACCGATGAAGGGTTGTTTGTGGAAGCTATATAAGTTTCACCATTTTATAACATACTAAAAAAGCCCGCAATTTTATAAATTGCGGGCTTTTTAACTAACTAACCAATTGTATGAAATTTAACTTCTAAGGTTAACTACTCCTTAAATTCCATACAAAGAAACACCCTAAAAATGGCACGACAATAGGTGTTTGGATATCTTTAACATGCTTTCTCCGTATTTTATATTTTCTTTAAGAGAACACAGAACTAGCTGTTAATTTTTTAAGAAACCAGCCGGGAATCACGCCATTTTAAAGCATTAAAAAAGCCCGTAATTTCTAACAAGATTACGGGCTTTTTTGACTAACTAACTAACTTATCAAATTTTATGAAAAATTTAAATTCAAGATTAACTACTTCTTAAATTCTATACAAAGAAACACCCTAAAACCGAAACCATTATACTTATTTAGATTTGTTTAACATGCTTTTGATGTTTTTTATAATTTCTTTAAGATAACAGATCCCGATGTGTTAATTTTTTAAGAGAAGTGATATAAAACACACCATTTTACAACAATAAAAAAGCCCGTAATTTCTAACGAGATTACGGGCTTTTTAACTAACTAATTAACTAATCAACTTTTATGAAAATTAAATATTAAGGTTAACTACTCCTTAAATTCTATACAAAGAAACACCCTAAACTCGAAACTATAATCCTTGTTTAGATTTGTTTAACATGCTTTGCTGTAGTTTTATCTTTTCTTTAAGAATAAAGACCAGCACTTGTTAATTTTTTAAGAAAACTCGAACTGTTTGGACCTAAAACATTTGACATAAATTACTTTTTTTCAACATAATCTTTAATCGAGATATCATCAATAATAACATCTTCTAAAACAGCTTCTCCTTCTTGCACATAAACTAAGGCATGTGTATTGTTTGGTAACGAATCGCGCTGTCTATCTCTTACTGCAGTTTCCGCTGCGTAGGCTTTTGTTTCTTTCATATAATATTTATTGAAAGGAAACCGGATAACTAACTCTTTCGAGTACGTTGAATACCAATACGCTTTTGCTTTCACATAATCGTTAGTATTACGTTCTAAAACATGTTTACTTACTGCGTCTATTTTAGCATAACCTAACGAGTCTGTTGTTAAATAAACAAGAACCTCTTCATTACGCTCCCATAAGGAGTCTTTAGTTTTAAAATTGCTTACATCAAAATTAAGGGTGATATATTTTCCTTTAAATGGATCGCTCGGATCTACAGGCCGTGTTTTAAACTTATAGGCCACACCTGTTTTTAACACCGTTTCTTGACCAAAAATCATTTGAGCAGGAATAGCAAGTTGCACCAACGCAACAAGTATAAATAGAATGAATATATATTTAGTTTTCATAATTTTAAATTTTAGGAGTTTCATTATTTTTTCTCTTTTTAAGCATTATATAATTCGTTAAAAAGAAACCAGCGCCAACACAAACAAACAATAATCCCCGAAAAACAAAACTGATATCCGTATCGAAAAAACGACAAGTAATTAATGCCGTAATAATAAGCAGCCCATAGTTTAAAACACCTAAATGATACCTATCGGCACCAATTTTAACTGCCATAACTCCTAAAGCTAAAACAAACAAATTGTTTAATATTACAGCTATTGAACCATCTACTAATCCTAGATAAAACAAAATAGTAAAACATATAAAAGTCACCTGAAAAAGATTAACGTTAGAAACCCCCTTTTTAATAATAGAATTCACTAAAAGTACAGAAGCAGCAATAAAAAAGATTAATGTGATAACAAACTCTTGTGATTCAAAATTATATCCTTGGCTAAAAAAACCTTCCCAAAACCATTTAAAACTAGCTGTTAAAAGCATACAAACCGTTCCTAACGAGCCAATAATTAAATATCCATTTCGTCTTAATTTCTCATTAGCGTAAAATGGCATTCTACCAATATTATACAACAAGCCAAACAAAACAACATACATTAAAAAACCTGTTTGCTCATCATGATCTATAAAAGCACCTAAAACAATAACCAAACTTAAAGGCGTAAGCCAATTTAAAACAGAGCTTATATTTTTACCTTTTCCTAATTTAATATAATAAGGCAAATACAAACCTAAACCTACCAAATATAACCATGGCGTTTTACTACTGGTAAAATAACCGAATGAACACGCATAACAAGTTATAAAAATAAGATGCAAAAGTGCTAAAGCATTCGACTTTAGTAAATAGATGAGAGGCAAACAAAGTAACACCCAAGTTAAAAGATAACTACTTAAATCTCCTGGTATATTATAAATCTGGCTAACCAAAGCCATACTTGCCCCTACTGCAAAAAACAGAAATGCTCCAGAGGCTTCTTTCCAAGTTTCACTTTTACGGCGTAAAATAGAATACCCAACAAAGAACTGCCCAATAACTAATGGTAAAAAAGCAAAAGCAGTTTTTATAGTTCGCGAAAAATGATCCCAATTATGAGCTAATATTAGAATAAGCCCCAACCCTACCAATGTAGAACCTAAAACAGCAAATACTGTAAACAAACGGTTTGAAGTTTGAGGTTCCTTAGATTGATAATAATTTTCAATTTTAAAAGCAACATCTTGAGATATCACTTTATGTTTAACAAGCTCTTTTATATCGCTTTGAAGTTTTGATGACATACTTTTTATTTTAACAATTTTAAAGATACTATTATTTAAAACCTCGTAACAAAGTGTTACGAGGTTTCTGGTTAACTAACCAACCATCAAAACAAATCGTTATGTTTTGTGTTTTGATTACAACTTAAATGCTTATTAAATGTTCTCATCTTCATTATTATCAACAAATTGAACATCTCGTGTATTTTTTTGCACTGCAATGGCGGCAAATAAACTCAATAAAAATGCCATACCATAAAAACCTTTTTCACTTAAAAGTAAATTGGCATTCCAAAGACCGATAACGAGCAGCGCAATCGACGCTACCGTTGTAAACCAACTAATACCATAATACATATCGGTTACTGGAATATTTTCCATTCTATCACGTACCGCTTTTTGCACAGAGATTACAGAGAACAAACCAAAGAGCAAAATAGTGAAGTAATATCCTTTTTCATTAAGCAACATATCTGCATTCCATAAACCAATGCAAAATGACGTCATCCCAATTAGTAATGCCGACCACGACGCCCCTATAAATGCAGCAGTTGGTTTTTTATCGTAAAGCTTATTTTCTTTTTTCTTTTTTTTATCAGAAGATTTTTCGTCTACTGAAACTGTTGTTTGATAATTCATAATTTTTGTTTTAATGATTACATGGCAAATTTGCGACACTTCGGAAACATGACAAACACAATGTTTTAATAAAACTGACGATATAATTTAATTATTTTATTAAATAAACATTATTTTTATAGCATATAACAACTATTTACTGACGACTAAATGAATGATTTAAACGCCATAATTTCTACTTTTTCTACTGAAGAACAACAGTTTTTTATTTCATATTTAGAAAAAAAGAACAAACGCAGCGACGTGAAGAACATAAAACTCTTCAAGCTACTACTAAGCAATAAGCTGCCAACAAAAGCGGTTTGTACTGAAATTTACGGATCTGAAAAACTAGGAGCTTACCATGCTTTGCGTAAACGGCTATATCAATCTATTATCGATTTTATTGCAAATTCGAGTTTACAAGAAGAGAGCTCGACCGATATGCAAATTATTAAATACATCCTGGCAGCTAGAAAATGCCTGCAACATAAACAATATAAAGTAGCTTATAAAATTTTGAATAAAGCAGAATTATTAGCAATGGAGCATTTCTTGTTTCCGATGTTAAATGAAATTTACCACACTAAAATTCAATATGCTTATGCCAATCCAAGTTTAAATTTGGAAGATGAAATTTTAAAATTTAAGCAAAATCAAAAAAACCATTATTTAGAAGATGAGCTTAATGTAGTTTATTCCAAAGTTCGCCAAACATTAAACAGTATTACTTATCAAGGTGCGGTTATAGATTTTGAAACGATTTTAAATCAGATTTTAATAGATCACAACATAAGTATAACCGAAGCTTTATCTTTTAAATCACTCTACCAACTTATGTCTATTATTGGGCTTTCGGCTTTTGTAACCAACGATTATTTAAAAACTGAACCCTTTTTAATTAAAACCTATGAGACTATACTTCAGCATAAAAACAAAGACAAACAGGGTTATTATCATATCCAAATATTATATTTAATTGCAAATACCCTTTTCAGAAATAAAAAATTTAGTGCATCGCAACATTATCTCGAATTAATGCTTAGTGAAATGCAAAATACTCAAAACAAATACTTCAACAGCTTTATATTAAAACATCATCTTTTATTAGGATTGAACTTAAACTTCTCGAATAAACAAAATGAAGCCATTCTACTTTTAGAACAAATAAACCCTAAAAAACATGACGACATTGAATCTTTATTAGGGATTAGGTTAAGTTTAATTGTTTTTTACTTTCAGAATAATGAATTCAAAAAAGCACATCAATTATTTTCTAAATTTTATCATACCGATAACTGGTACACCGAAAAAAAAGGAAAAGAATGGACTATGAAAAAGAATATTATTGAAATATTACTTCATATAGAATTAAATAATATCGATTTAGTAGAATCAAGATTATTAAGCTTTAAACGCTCACACTTCAATTACTTAAAAAACATAAATCAAGAACGTGTTATTATTTTCTTAAGTTTTGTAGAACAGTTTTATAAAAATCCAGAAAGTATAACTTCCGAAGCTTTTAAAAACACCGTAGAACAGAGCTTTGTTTGGATTAGTAATGAGAAGGAAGATATTTTTGTGATGAGTTTTTACGCCTGGCTAAAAAGCAAAATGGAAGGCGAAGCATTATATTTAACCACTTTAAACCTTACTAAAGATTTCCAAGATGTTTCGTCATAAAATTCTTAATCACATATATAATTACTTTATTTACATTTGTTTAATGAATAAAAACATCCTCTTAACGGCTTGTTTACTTTGTTGTTTTATAGCTAAGGCGCAACAAAGCGATAGTTTGGTTTTTAAAAACGGAATAGATAACCCAAACCATTTAACAACGCATCATTTTGGAATGTTTAGTTCAAGGATTTCAACCAACTTTAAATTTAAAGCTCCAAAAAGAACCACTTTTAATTTCAATATATCAAACGGAAACACCTTTCATCCTTTTGTGGAAGCTTATTTACCAAAAAACCAAGATACGAGAGACCGTTTAAGTCAATTAATTTGGCATGACCGCACATTCAATTATATTGATCAAGAAATCACTCCGGCCGATTACATGAATATTGTAGTTGATGCAGTAATTAAAGAGTTTCGAGCAAACTTAAGTATACCATTATCTAAAAATCAGGAGTTAAGTATTTCGTTGCGTTCTAATTTAATTACCAAAGGAAAATATCCGTTCTCACTTTTTACAAGTGATGAAAGTATAGAGTGGTTTCATAGTAATATTGCAGGAGGCGAAGACCCTTATGGCAGACGCTATTACGGATTAAATCAAGTTGATTTTAAATACACAGACAGAAACGGAAAGGTTTTAGAGTTTGATAATAACGACTTTTTTATTGGAGGCTTAGAGCTGAACCATTATTACTATCCAGAGTTTTTAATTAATAAGAATCGAAACATGTTTATTAATTTCGGAAGTCACTTAGGTTTAAATACTTCAAAATATAATTCATCTATAGATTTTGGTATCTCTGCTAATGCCGTAAAAAAGATTGATTTAAAAAACAATTATGAGCTTAATATTGCATTAGGCGCAAACCTTTTACGCAAAAATTTAATTAATTTTCAAGACAATGTAGATTTGGGTAACAACCATTATTTAGGAACAGCCGAAAGCACCGTTGAAATTACAAAATACACTAAAAAAGGAAATTATAACGCATTCAGTATTAATTATCAATTACAATCACGCTACAACAAAAAAGAAGAAGCAAGCTATTACAGGCTTGTTGGCAAATGGAGAGAAATAAATGGTGGTTGGCAATATGGTATTAGTACACTTTACAGAACATTAGCCAATTGGAATTTTACTTACACTTACGGCAGACCAAACCTACAATTGGCATTTTACGCAAAAGAAGATTTTATTGTTAATAATGCTCCAGATTTCCAAATAGGATTTAACATTAAAATACCCGTATTTAATTAAATAAAATTCACGTTTTTATTCATTTTAATTAAAATTTCGTTAAAATTTACTCTAATAGCTGATAATTTTCTACAAAATAAATATTTTCACGTTATTAACTAACAACCCTTACACAATTGAAAAAAACTACCAAGCTATTATTGTTGCTTTCTACAACAATAGTACTGTCTTGTAATTCTGCAAAAAAGACAGCTGAAGCCAATGCAGCAAAAAAAGCTATGATCGCTAAGAAAGCGAAAGCCGACAAACTGAAAAAGCAACAAATCCAACCGTACAGCAAAATTGTTACGAAAGAAGCAAAAACGGATGATGGTTTATTTAAAATTCACACCATCGGCGATAAATATTTATATGAAATTCCAGATTCCCTATTTGATAGAGAAATGCTAATGGTAACCCGTATTGCTAAAACAGCAAACGGACTTGGCTTTGGTGGCGGAAAAGAAAACACACAAGTGTTACGCTGGCAAGTAAAGGATAAAAAAGTATTACTTCGCGTGGTATCAAACAACGTGGTTGCCGATAAATCTTTACCAATACACGAGGCGGTTGTAAACTCTAACTTCGAGCCTATCCTATATGCCTTTCCTATAAAGGCATTCAGCAAAGACTCTACAGCAACAGTTATAGATGTTACCGATTTGTATAAAAAAGACGTTAACTCCTTAGGACTAAGTGTTAATACAAAAAAAAGATACAAAGTAACTAGATTAGACGACAGCAAATCTTACATTGAATCTGTAAAAAGCTACCCGTTGAATATTGAAGCCCGCCATGTAAAAACATATTACTCAGGAAATCCACCTTCAAACTCTAGTACAGGAACTATTAGTATTGAAATGAACAACTCCATGATTTTACTTCCTAAAACACCAATGAAGCGTCGTTATTTCGATAAGCGTGTTGGATGGTTTACAAGCAACCAAACCGATTATGGTTTAGAGGCTCAAAAAAGTAAAAACTTAACATATTTAGATCGTTGGAAACTAGAAGTGAAAGATGAAGATTTAGAAAAGTTTAAAAATGGCGAACTAGTTGAACCTAAAAAACAAATTGTTTACTATATAGATAGAGCAACTCCCGTAAAATGGAGAAAATACATTAAACAAGGTATTGAAGATTGGCAAACTGCTTTTGAAGCTGCAGGTTTTAAAAATGCAATAATTGCCAAAGATCCTCCAAGCATAGAAGAAGATCCAGAATGGACTCCCGAAGACGCACGCTATTCTGTAGTGCGCTACTTAGCATCACCAATACCTAATGCCAATGGCCCGCACGTTAGTGATCCAAGATCTGGTGAAATATTAGAATCGGATATTAACTGGTACCACAACGTAATGAGTTTAGTAAACGGCTGGTTTTTTACCCAAACAGCTGCTGCAAATAAAGATGCTCAAAACTCCGAGTTTAGCGATGAGGTTATGGGAGAACTTATTCGTTTTGTATCATCTCATGAAGTTGGGCACACTTTAGGCTTGCCTCACAATATGGGAAGTAGTTCTGCTTATAAAGTCGAAGATTTACGCGACCCAGAATTCACTAAAAAATACGGAACAGCTCCATCTATTATGGATTATGCACGTTTCAATTATATTGCACAACCCGAAGATGTTGGGGTTTCATTATTCCCGAACATTGGTATTTATGATAAATATGCGATTGCTTGGGGATACAAACCTATTTTAGACAAAACTGCTGTTGAAGAAAAAGAAACTTTAGACAGCTGGATTATGAAACATAATGGAGATCCCCTTTATAGATTCGGTAAACAACAAAGAGAAACTATAGATCCAAGTTCACAAACCGAAGATTTAGGAGATGACGCCGTTTTAGCAAGTACTTATGGTATTAAAAATTTAAAGCGTGTTGTGCCAAACTTAATTGAATGGACCACTAAAAACACTTCGGATTACGACGATCTAAAAACTATGTATGGCCACGTGTTCTCACAATTCAACAGATATATGGGGCATGTTTCTAATAACATTGGTGGTGTTTACGAAAACTACAAAACAGCCGATCAAGAAGGTGATGTTTATAGCCATGTTGATAAAGACCGTCAAAAAGAATCTTTACTTTTTATAAACGATCAATTATTTAAAACACCAGAATGGTTAATAAGTCCTGAAATTAACAATAAACTTCAAGCTTCTGGAATTATAGAGCGCATTAATGCACTTCAAACTAGAACCTTAAACAGTATCTTGAGTACTTCTAGAATGGAGAGAATGATTGAAAATGAATCTCTTAACGGTAACAAGGCATACAAGTTAACTTCTATGATGAGTGACCTAAGAAAAGGTGTTTGGAAAGAGTTATATACAGGAAAAAATATTGACACCTACAAACGTAATTTACAACGTGCACATGTTAGTCGATTAGCTTATTTAATGACAAGTAAAAGCAGCTCTGATATTAAAGCTATTTCACGAGCAGAACTTACTACTTTAAGAAATCTTGTGCGTTCCCGTATTGGATCGAGAAATGCAATAACGAATATTCACCTTAGAGATATGATCGAACAAATTAATCAAATTTTAGACCCTAAACAATAAGAAATCAAATAATTAACACACCTAAAAGGCTTCCATAACTGGGAGCCTTTTTTGTTAAAAGCTAGTTAAAACCACAAATGTTTTTAAACCTTTTTGAAATGTGACAGTCCTAATATCAAATAAACATTAAAACTTAAATAAGATGAAAAAATTAATAATTATTGCATTAGCATTTATCGGATTACAAGCAACAGCTCAAAGAAAAGATGGCGGACCAAAAAATAATGACAGAGGAGAAAAAATGATGAATCTTACTGCAGAAGAAATGGCTACGCTTCAAACTAAAAAAATGACTTTAACATTAGATTTAGATGAAGGGCAACAAAACAAAATTTACAAAATAAATTTAGACAACGCCACACAAAGAAAAGCTATGATGGTTGAACGCAAAGCTAAAAAAGAAGCTGGAACTGCAGAAAAACCATCAAAAGAAGAAAAATTAAAAATGATGAATGACATGCTTGACCACAAAATTGCGGAAAAAGCAAAAATGAAAAAGATTTTAAATGATGAACAATACGCTAAATGGGAAAAATCTCAAGCGAAAAAAGGTCATAAAAAACGTGGAGGAAAAGACAGTGATAAAAAAGGGAAAAACAACAAAAAAGATTAATAATTTTGTTAGATTGATTGATTATAGTTAGTGAAAAGCGCATTTCTAAATTTAGAAATGCGCTTTTATTTTTTAATATAATACCGTTAAAAACAATAAACAGATCACCAGTAATAAAGGGTTACCCTAAAATTTTTCCAACAAATAAATCGATCACTTCTATAACAATTAGAATGATAATAATCCATTCTAGCCTGCTACTTTCTTTATGATCCATGATATCTTTAAAAAGTTCGAGATTGTCTTTTATAATTTCGATACGATCATGAATTAATCGGTATCTATCTTGTAAATCGAAAGTCCGTTTTAAATCCTGATTCAGTTTATTAAGCTGTTCATTTTCCCAAGTACTTTCAGGGGAATCGAAAATATATAAATTCTCAGAAATTTTATTTTTAATATTTAAAATCTTCCCAATAAACCGTTTTAATTTATTTCCAGAAATATCGAGCTTGCCTTTTTCTTCTAAATACAACGTATGCTTATTTGTTTCGATAAGCAGTTCTTCGGTAATTTCCGCATAGCGATTTAAAGCCACCGATTGCGATGTATTCAGCATTACTAACCTAATCATTTCTTGATCTAATTTTGGAAGTACCACATGATCGAAAGTTACTCTTAGGGTTTCTGGTTTTATAATAACAGAAACCGATTCAGAAAGTTTTTCAGTAAAATAATTAGAACAAAAAGGTTTTATTTTTTTTAAAGCCTGTTCAATTTCGGCATGAGCCATATTAAAAAAACACACCATCCCGTATTGAAAGATGTAAATAAATTTTTGATCTGAACTTTTATAATAAAGTTCATCGCTATCTTGAAACACTAATTGCCACAGCAATTCTTGTTTACTAGTTTTTAATTGGATAGCACTAGCTACTTGGTAAGCAACTACACAGTACATTTTGTTTTATAAAATATTATTTATTTTTAGAGCAAGGTATTTTATACCCGACAGATTTTAAAACCCATCAGGTCTAAATATTTTATTAATTATTAATCTATCGGCTTTAAACTTTGAACCCTGTAAATGGCATCATCACCATCTGCATCTTCAACAAATGTGATTCTGAACTCTTTATCGACTAAAGAGTCATCGTTTTTTAAATCGAATTGTTTTAAAACGCGAGGATGCACTTCTTCAAAAAATAGCTCCTCGCCATTTTCAAACCAAAAATTAAAGTAACCGTTTTCGTAAGATTTAAAAACAGCTGTTCTCATAATATTAAATTTTATTAATCGTTATCTTCTTCGTCCTCAACACTAGGCTCCTGCACGGCTTCTGGATCGTTATCTTCAAAATCCTCATAATCATCTTCATCATAATTCTCCATGGTTACGGCTAATTTCGAGCTTACTTTTACTAAATATTTGGTATCCGCCGTAGTTACCTCAACCGCTTCTATCATTTCGTTATGCTGATTTTTAAATGAAATGATTTGATCATCATCATAACCGTCAGGATATCGTTCTACTAACAAGGCTAATATTTCTGGTGTCAATTTTTTAAAATCAACAATGACACGTTTTAAATTTTCATTTCTATTTTTCATGTGTTGGTTTTTATTTAGTTATTAGGTTTCACATGTACCTTTTAAAAACATATTATTTGCATTAAACAGGGTTAATTCCTTTTTAGATTCGGGCATTATTTAGCCACAAGATAAATATAATTATTTATGATTACTTTACACGAATTACATCATAAAAATCTTTTCGTCGATCCTTCAGGTTTTTAACAGCTCCAAAAGAATGTAGTTCTCGCAATAAGCTTAAATCTACATCGGCAACCAAAATCATCTCTGTATTAGTCGTAGCTTCTGCTTTTATTCCATTACTTGGAAACGAAAAATCGCATGGTGTAAATACAGCAGACTGCGCGTATTGAATATCCATGTTATTCACGTTTGGTAAATTACCAACACTTCCAGCAATAGCAACATAACATTCGTTCTCTACAGCACGTGCTTGTGCACATAAACGCACTCGAGAATACCCGTTTTGTGTATCGGTTAAAAACGGTACAAATAGAATATCCATACCTTCATCTGCCAATAAACGAGATAACTCAGGAAACTCCGAATCGTAACAAATTAATATACCAATCTTACCACAATCGGTTTCGAAAGTTTTTAATTTATTTCCGCGTTGCATACCCCAAACCTTAGCCTCATCTGGTGTAACGTGAATTTTTTCGTAACGTTCAAAACTACCATCTCTGCGGCATAAATACCCAACATTATATAGTTTATCACCAACCAACTCTGGCATACTTCCCGAAATAATATTAATATTATATGAAATAGATAACTGCTTCATTCTATTAACAATAGTTTCAGTAAACTTTGCTAATTCTCGAATAGCTTCTGGCTCATGCAAATGGTTAAATTCCGCCATTAGAGGTGCATTAAAGAACTCAGGAAACACAGCGAAATCCGATCGATATGCCGAAACACTATCGATAAAATACTCTACTTGTTGCATTAAATCGTCTAGACCTTTATACGGTCGCATTTGCCATTGTATCAACCCTAAACGTACAACTGTCTTAATACTACTTGCTTTTTTATTGGGTTTGGTATAAGAAATATTATCCCATTCCATTAAAACCGCATATTCGCTTGATGCTGTATCACCTTCTAAATAGTTTTTTAAAACCCTAACCGGATGAAAATCATTAGATATTTGAAAGTTTAAAACCGGATCATGAATTTCTTTGCGTTTAACTTTTTCAATATATTCCTTAGGAGTTAAGTCTCTATGTTTATGATAGTTTGGCATACGCCCACCAAATACGATACTCTTTAAGTTTAATGTTTCGCAAACTTCTTTTCTATAATCGTAAAGTCGTCTACCTAAACGCAACCCTCTATATTCTGGTTTTATAAACACATCAATACCATAAAGCACATCGCCTTCTGGATCATGATTTTTAAAGGATTCGCCTGAAATAATATCACTATAAGTATGATTGTCATCTATTTTATCATAATCTACAATAAGCGATAATGCACAACCTGCCAAGTTTCCATCAATTTTAATAACCACCTGCCCTTCTGGGAACATGCTTGTTAATTTCTGAATATGGTCTTTTTTCCAATACGAATCCAGCACACCTCCGTAAGATTCTAAAGTTGCTGTTTTTAATTCTTCAAAATCATCAACTGTTAGATACTTTAATTCTATATTTTCTATTTTTTTAATATTCATGGCTTATTGACCTAAAAGGTAAGCAAAGATTAAAGGTGCAACAATAGTAGCATCACTTTCAATTATAAATTTAGGCGTGTTAATATCTAATTTACCCCAAGTAATTTTCTCGTTTGGCACAGCTCCAGAATACGAACCATAACTGGTTGTAGAATCGCTAATTTGACAAAAATAACTCCAAAACGGTGTATCTGTACGTTCCATATCTTGATACAACATAGGCACCACACATATCGGAAAATCGCCAGCAATACCACCACCAATTTGAAAGAAACCAATACCATTTTTAGAATTATGGGTATACCAATCTGCTAAAAAGGTCATGTATTCAATACCAGATTTTACTGTACTTGCTTTTAATTCACCTTTAAGCACGTAACTCGCAAAAATATTCCCCATAGTACTATCTTCCCAACCTGGGCAAACAATAGGCAAGTTTTTTTCCGCTGCAGCGTACATCCAAGAGTTTTTTAAATCAATCTCATAATGCTCTTCTAAAACACCAGATAGCAACATTTTGTACATATATTCATGTGGTAAAAAGCGTTCGCCATTAGCTTCAGCTTCTTTCCAAATTTGAACAATATGTTCTTGCAATCTTCGAAAAGCTTCTTCCTCGGGAATACAAGTATCTGTAACACGGTTTAAACCTTTTTCAAGTAAATCCCATTCATCTTGAGGTGTTAAATCACGGTAATTTGGTACACGTTTATAATGAGAATGCGCTACCAAATTCATAATATCTTCTTCTAAATTTGCACCAGTACAAGAAATAATTTGTACTTTATCTTGACGAATCATTTCAGCAAAACTAATACCTAACTCAGCGGTGCTCATTGCTCCAGCCAAAGACACTAACATTTTTGCGCCAGATTCTAACTGAGCCTCGTACCCTTTTGCTGCATCAACCAAAGCTGCGGCGTTAAAATGTAAATAATGTTTTTCTATAAATTGCGAAATTGGTCCTTTAGTACTCATCGTTGTCATTGAATTTAGTTGCGTTAGTTTTTTCTTTTGTATTGGTGTAAGCGTTATCGTAATCTTCGCCTACATCCTCGTTCATAAATTTATAGCTTAGCATCTTATAATACAATTTAGCAGCTAAAAAGTCTGACGATTTTTCTTTTTTATTCGGGCAAAGTTCTACAATATCGAAACCTACCACATTTTTCTCCTCAAACACTTGTTTTAAAAAGTCAAGCGTTTCGTACCACAATAAACCACCTGGTTCTGGTGTGCCCGTGCTTGGCATTATCGACGGATCGAAAGCATCTAGATCGAAAGTAATAAATACATTATCAGTCATTTGATCGATTGCTGAATCTACCCAAGTATCATCCACAGCCATATCGTGAGCAAAATAAGTTTTCTCTTCATCCATTACCGTTTTTTCCATAACGTCCATAGAGCGAATACCTACTTGTATTAAATTTGTAGTTTGGCTCGCCTCGTAAACCGCACAAGCATGATTACAGCTAGAACCATCATACTCCTTACGCAAATCGGCATGCGCATCAATATGCAAAACTGTTAAGCTTAGGTACATTTCATTAAAAGCACGAATAGTTCCGATAGATACCGAATGCTCGCCTCCAAAAATGGTTACAAACTTATTCTTCTTAATATATTTTTTAGTCGCTTTATGTACGGCTTCCACCATAGCTTCTGGCGAATCGTTTTCAGTTACGGCATCTGCTAAATACACACCTTGTCGGTATACTTCTGTTCCCGTTTCAATATCGTAAAGCTCCATATTTTCCGATGCTTCTAAAAAAGCTTTCGGTCCTTTATCTGCTCCTTTTTGCCAAGTGCTTGTACCATCATAAGGCACAGGGATTAAAACGATTTTTGCGGTTTCTTTTTTCGCAAACTCTTCTGAAATTCCAGCGTAGGTATTATTACTCATAACCTAAAATTTTAAGTAAGTCTTCACTTTTTTGTTGTTCACTAAATATTTTCTTTGTAATGTTTCCATCCTCATCTCTATCTATCAAAATATGCTTTGGCGACGGAATTAAACAGTGCTGCAAACCTCCAAAACCACCAATGGTTTCTTGATAAGCACCCGTATTAAAAAAGCCGATATATAAAGGTTTATCTTTATCATACTTTGGTAAATAGATCGCATTCATGTTCTGCTCACTGTTGTAATAATCATCACTATCACAAGTTAAACCACCTAATAAAACACGCTCGTAACTATCGTTCCAGCGATTTAAAGGCAGCATCAAGAAACGTTTATTAATAGCCCAAGTATCTGGCAATGTTGTAATGAAAGATGAGTTTATCATGTTCCATTTTTCACGATCGTTTTGTTGTTTTTGGTATAAAATTTCATAAATCGCACCACCACTTTCTCCTACGGTAAAGCTACCGAATTCAGTAAAAATATTTGGCACATCTACACCTTCCTCTTCACAAACAATTTTAATTTGATTTACAATTTCTTCAACCATGTAAGCATAATCGTAATCAAAAACTAAAGAATTTTTAATTGGGAAACCTCCACCAATATTTAAACTATCCAAATTTGGACAAATCTTTTTCAAATTCGTGTAAACCCTTAAACATTTAGTAAGCTCGTTCCAGTAATAAGCATTATCACGAATACCTGTATTTATAAAAAAGTGAAGCATTTTTAAATTCACTTTTTCGTTATTCTGAATTTGAGATTTATAAAAAGGCACAATGTTTTTATAGCCAATACCTAAACGTGATGTGTAAAACTCGAATTTTGGTTCCTCTTCCGAAGCTATTCTAATTCCAACATTAAATTTTCCGTTAATCTCATCAGACAGCAACTCTATTTCCTCGTAATTATCAATAATAGGGATTGCATTTTTATGCCCATTATTAATTAATCGCGCTATATTTGTAACATATTGCGCACGTTTAAAACCATTACTAATCACAAAAGTATCATCGGTTATTTTGCCTTCTTTTTTAAGGTTTTCAACAATATCAATATCAAAAGCCGATGAGGTTTCAATATGAATATCATTCTTTAAAGCTTCATTTAAAACATGTTTAAAATGTGAGCTTTTTGTGCAATAGCAGTAATTATATTTACCCTTATAATCGTTCTTTTCAATAGCATCGGCAAACCATTTTTTTGCACGATTAATATTGTTAGAAATTTGTGGTAAATACGTAAATTTTAACGGCGCGCCGTAAGTCTCTACCAACTCCATTAGGTCTACTCCATGAAATTGCAATGTTTTGTTTTCTAATGTAAATTCCTCTTGTGGGAAATCATAAGTTTGATTGATTAAATCAATATATTTTGTATTCAATGTATTTATTTTAAGAAAGTTAAAGATATAAATTGTAGATTAACTACACGTTAAGTCAATAAAAATAAATAAATCAGATTTGAATTTCCGGTTGAGTAGTAGGCACAAAGCCGTACTTATACTGGATAGCATATATGGCAGATACGGAAGTTAGCTTTAAAATTCGGTCGCTTAATCGGTAAGCAGCTTTTGAAAATGACTTCCTAATGTCCAAAAGCCCGAACACAGAAACAGAGTTCAATTCGTTCAGCTAATAATAGTGCAAATGAAATACAAAAAAATGAAATACAAACTTTTTTTTAATTTATTTTTAAAATATTTTTTATCATCTCCAAAAGCCCTGAATCCACTCGATAGTTTCTGTTTTAAATTAATAATATTTAGTTCTTAAAACAATAAAAAACGCACGTATAAAAATTTACACGTGCGCTTTGTACCGAAAAAAACGGCTTCTATTTTTTAAACTTAACTTAAAAAGTTTACAACATTTTTAAAGTGTTTAACTCTTGCTCAGTTAAATGTTTCCAGCTTCCGCGAGGAATATCTTTTTTAGTTAAATGCCCAATAGCAACGCAATCTAAAGTAACAATCTCGTATTTAATGTAATCGAAAATACTACGAATAATAGTGTTTCCTGTATTTTTAATTTTAAGTCCAATTTCTTTTTTAGACGCATTATCGATATAGCTAATTTCCTCTACTTCAATAAGTTTTCCATCAATTTTAAAACCAGCTTGTATCTTTTTAAGATCTTCAAGTTTTAAGTTCTTATCCAATTCAATATGAAATAAGCGTGGTACACCATGTTTAGAATTAGTAAATTTAGCCGCTATGGCATCATCGTTTGTAAATAATATTAACCCCTTAGAGTTTCTACCTAAACGCCCAATAGGCTTTATACGCGAACTTGTTGAATTAGCAACCAAATCCATTACCGTTCTCCCTTTACCTTCGCTAGTTGTTGTAGCAAATCCTTTAGGTTTATTTAATAAAACGTAAGCTTTTTTCTCAGGGTTTATACGTGCCCCATCGTAACGAACTTCGTCTGCAACCTTAACTTTATATCCCATTTCGGTAATTACTTTACCGTTAACGGTTACTAAACCAATAGCAATATGATCATCGGCCTCTCGACGAGAACATATTCCAGAATTTGCAATGTATTTGTTTAGTCTAATTTCATCAGGATTACTCGCTTTTTTAGGTGCAGGATTTCCTTTTTTAATAGGCGCATTTCCTCTAGAAAAACTTTTACTTTTTCCGCCTTCGCCTCCTCTAGCAACGCCTTTTTTAGCTTCTCCTTGATTACCTCTTCCTGAAGGTTTCCCTTTTCCGCTTGTTCCTTGATTTCTATTCATGACTAATAATTTTCTGCAAAGATATATTTAAAATTATGATTGACGATTTAAGTTTTACTTTTTGTTTTCTTTAAATATCACGAAAGCCCTTAATAGCAATGTTTTATTAATGAATCGTGATACGTTGTATATATGCTGAAGTTCTACTTTTCTTTTATGTATAACTGAAGAAAGAACTCTTTACTAAATTCTATTTAAAACCACACTAACCTTTATAAGTACGATACTAAAGGCGCCAACAACAATTATAAATTTTAAAATATTATGAAGTATTAAATAATGCGTTTTTGTTCGAGACATCCATAATATTAACAAAAAAGCCAATAACAACGGAATGCATAAATAGAAATATAGATACATATAACCAATATCGTAACGCGAAAGCAACAAACTCATAGGTAACCACGTTAAAACAGCCAAAATGGTTAACATAACTTTCGATGCTTTTTCCCCATAAACAATGGGAATAGTCTTGTAGTTTTGAGCCAAATCTCCTTTTATATTTTCTAAATCCTTGGTAAGCTCTCTCATAGACATTATTAGAAACAAGAATATAGCATGTACAAAAATTACGTGTTCGAAGTTTTTGTAATACATAAAAATTGCAAAAAATGGTGTTATAGTTAACACAGCAGACGTTAAATTACCAATAAAAAGCATTTTCTTTAACTTATGCGAATAAAACCATATTCCAAAAATATAAACAGAAAAGAAAATAACACCTTTAAAGGATACGTAGCTCGCCATAACTGCAGCTAAAAAATTAAGCACAAAATAGAAAGACAGCTTCGTGTTTTGGCTAATTAGTTTATCTAACTTAGATTTTATAGGTCGATTAATCAAATCCTTTTCTGAGTCGTAAAAATTATTGATAATGTATCCGCCAGCAATCGCAGCAGCCGATGCTAAAACAAGCATGAGTAAATTTAAATCTAAAACAACTTGTTTTACAGGTAGATCATGCGCAAGAATAAAAATAGCAGTTAAATATTGGGCTATTACAACAACAAGAATATTGTAACCACGCACTACAGAAAACATACTAAAAAACTTAAGTAAAATGTGCTTTTGTTTTCTGGACAGCATAAAAAATTGCTTTTGAAAATATTGTTAAACAATTTCGAAAGTTCACGAAACAATATAACAAAACATGAAATTTAGAAGTTATAAACTACTTCTAATTTATAATCAGAAAGTGCTTTTTCGGCTTTACCAAGATCTTCAGTAAAACCTAAAATATAACCTCCACCACCAGAACCACAAAGTTTTAAATAATAATCGTTGGTGTCGATACCTTTTTTCCAAAGTGCATGAAACTGTTGAGGAATCATGGGTTTAAAATGACTTAAAACCACTTTAGACAAACTCTTCGTGTTTTTAAATAAGGATTTAATATCTCCTTTTAGAAAATCATCTACACAGGCATCGGTATGTTTTATAAATTGATTTTTCAACATATTACGAAAACCCTCTTGCTTCATGTTTTCCATAAATAAACTTACCATAGGTGCTGTTTCTCCTACAATGCCACTATCTAATAAAAACACAGCTCCTTTACCTCCATTTTGTTGAGCAGGAATACCTGTAGCTTCAATATTATCTTTAGAATTGATAAGAATTGGAATACTTAAATAACTATTTAACGGATCTAAACCCGAAGATTTTCCATGAAAAAAAGATTCCATTTCAGAAAAAACCGTTTTTAACTTTAAAAGTTTTTCACGCGTTAAATTCTCCAAAACAGTAATTTTATCTTGAGCATATTTATCATAAATAGCAGCAACTAAAGCGCCACTACTACCTACACCATAACCTTGAGGAATAGACGAATCAAAATACATACCCGAATTCACGTGTTTTTTTAGTGAAGCCACATCAAAAACAACCAATTCTGGATTAATATTTTCTAAATAATCAACATAACGTTTTAAACTTGCATTGGAAGCAATTGCAGCTTCCGACGGATTATTATCCTTTTTTAAAGCCCCATTATAAAAATTATAAGGTATAGATAAACCTTTAGAATCCTTAATGATTCCATACTCTCCAAAGAGTAATATTTTTGAGTAAAATAATGGTCCTTTCATAAATAAATAATTTAAAGTAAAAAATTAATAACTACCGCTTTAACATATAACAGTACTTACCAATAATCTCCCCGTTTTGGCTAATTTGGGCTTAAACATTGTAAATCCTTCTTCGTCAAATAATTCACAATAATTATTGCAAAAATAATACTTTTATTTTTAACAATATTTTCACGCTTTCTAATTTATATTAAATCAAGTAATAAGATACAATTAAATTCGTAGAAAAGATCTACTCTACTTTAATTAATTGAGCTCCAAAACCAATTTTATCGTTAATATATTCGCCTTTCTGGCAAAAAATTACTAATTCATTTTTAATGAATTTAAGCACAGAAACAGCTTCATTTTCAGGATACAAGACATGTACATTGGCTCCTGCATCTAAAGTAAAACACACTTTAGACCCTGTAGATTCTCTAAAACTCCAAATTTTATTTATAATTTCTAAAGTATTCGGTTTCATTAAAATAAAATAAGGCATACTCGTCATCATCATAGCGTGTAGCGTTAGCGCTTCACTTTCTACTAAACCTATAAAAGCATTTAAATCACCAGATTTTAAGATGCTTTTTATGCTCGACAGATTTTTATTAGCCTGCTCAAAACGTTGCTGAGCGAATGGATGACCGTACATTAAATTATGGCCAACCGAACTACTTACTTGCTTTTCTCCTTTATCAACTAGCAAAATAGTATCGTGATAGTTCTTAAAATTTTGATGAACTTCAAACGGATATTTTACACCGAACAAATCCGAACTTCCATCAATTTCATCATGTTTTCCCCAAACCACCAAATCACCTTCTAAACTACGGCAAGCACTTCCAGAACCTAAGCGAGCCAAAAATGATGCTTTCTGAATAAAAAATTTATCTGAAATATTTTCAACAAACTCCTTTTCTATACTCATTAAACACAATGCCAACGCACTCATCCCTGATGCCGATGATGCAATACCAGAACTATGTGGAAACGAATTTGATGTTTCTATTTTAAAATGAAAATCTTTTAAAAATGGTAAATAGATTTCTATACGTTTAAAAAACGTTTCAATTTTCGGTTTAAAATCATCCTTTTTTTCATTATCTAAAAACACATCAAACGAAAAAGCTTCTTTATTTTCCTTTTTCGAAAAGCTTAGTTTTGTAGTGGTTTTACAATAATCGAGCGTAAAACTTATCGATGGGTTTTCGGGTATTTGATCTTGCTTTTTGCCCCAATATTTAACCAAGGCAATGTTACTTGGTGAACTCCACGTGAAGTCTCCGCTTTCAATATGGTTTAAATATGGTTTTGGGATAAAATCGGTTTCGGTCATGTTTAAATTTTCAGCTTAAAGGAAGCTTGTTTTGGCAAAAATAAGAAATATATGTGCTATTTTTAATGAATTCGTGAATAGAGTATAATTCCTTTTTTAATCGTTCTTTGCTGCTAACTCAAGTAACTTTACCATAGTTTTATAATTTCTAGCAGTTGCGGTTACTTTAAGTTTTCGTTCAAAAAAATTATTGTTATACTTTGTCTTTCCGTAACCAATAGCCGAATAAAAATAGACACAATTAGCAGTAATTATAATCTCTTCATTTTCATACTCTATTTTAGAAGCCTAATTTGCCAAGTTTTTATTTGGAGTGTTGTATAATAATGAAAAATAACTACTTTTCTTTTTTTCTTCGGAAAAGGGACTGTTTTTAAAAATAGCTTCTAATTCTTGATGCGTTCTAACAAGAACAGGGACTTCGAATCCAAAATTAGCTAAAATAGCATCTCCAATTTTTTCTTCTAGTTTAAATTGCTCCTCTTCTTCAGAATTAAAAATAATATTACCACTTTGAATATAAGTTTGAACATTTTTGAAGCCAATTTCAGTAAGAAAATCACGAAGTTCCGCCATTAAAACTTTCTTTTTCCCACCAACGTTTACTCCTCTTAGTAATGCGATATAAGTTTTCATACCATTCTTTATTTTAATTTTTTAGAGAAACAAATACTATTATTCGCTTTTACATAATCTCCAAAGTTTGGAATAATGCGATAATTATTTTTTTCATAGAAACGAATAGCATAAGGCTTCTCTTTTAATGTTTCGAGAATACAATTTTCAAAATCTAGTTCCTTTCCCCAATCTTCCAGAGCTGATAAAATAGATAGAGCAATACCTTTTCCACGAAAATTTAAAGGCACAAACATGCGTTTAATTTCAACTTCATGATTAGAAAACGCTTTAATACTTCCACAACCAACAAGGTTTTCGTTTTCATCATAAGCCACAACAGCATGTTTTATTTTTTCAGTATTATTAAGTTTTCCGTAAAACGATGTTTTTTCTTTATAATACCCATCTAAATCAAGATCTAAAGCTCTAACCAGTTCTTGAAAGTCTAAATTATCAGGATTTGTTCTTTTTACAATAATCATTCTTTTCGTTTTTTATCGATATAACATCAAGCTTTTCATCCGAAATTAAAGCATTCCCATCTATAAAAACAGAGGAAAACACAATATTCCGTAACTTTGCATAAATTTTTTAATTGTATTGTGAAAAAAGTTGCCCCAAAACATACTAACTTTTACAAAGTTAAAATTACATTTTTAATGTTCCTTATTTTAACATGCATCTCTTGCGCTTCAAAACTAAATATTACTAACAACCAAGTTATTACGGAAAGCAACCCTAAACTTATATTTTTAAACTATAAGATTTCTAAAAACGATAGCGGAGAAAAAACGATTCAATTTATTGATAAAAAAATAGTTGATGGCAAATTACGAAACAAGAGCTCAAAATATATTAATTCGGGTGCAGTAGGCGATTTAGTTTGCGTACAATTAGACAACAATAAAACAACACTTTCCAACCAAATCATTTCAAATCCTTTATTAAAATCTATAGAATTCACAACCGATTCCCTATCTTTTAAAAAGCGAAGAGTTTCCATAAAGCAAACATCATTAAATTTACGCATTCAGTTAAACCCTGCAACCAAGTTTATTCGAATTAAAGAGATTATTGACTCTCTACAAAACACAAAAACGCTTATTATCTCTAGCATTGAATAACATGAAACAGCTTATTTATATCTCGTTTTTATTACTGAATTACCAGTTTATATGGGCTCAGGTTTTTACTCAAGAAACCATTCAAAACTTTGGAGACAATGATAAACGTCTCAATTTGGTGATTTTAAGCGAAGGCTATCAAGTTAGTGAGTTTGAACAATTTAAAACGGACGCCGTTAGCTACACAAATAGTATGTTTAACGAATCCCCTTTTAAAGAATATGCCAATTACTTTAACGTTCATATCATTTACGTACCATCAAATGAAAGTGGTGCAGATCATCCTGGAGAAAGTGATGAGCCGCTAGAAACACCGGACGCACCGATCTCGCCTATAACTAATGTTGACACTTATTTTAATGCCACTTACGACTCTTTTGGTGCACACAGAAGACTTTTTTATGAATTAGACGGAGACTATGCTAACCAAACCGAAGTAAAAATAAATAGTGTGTTAGCTGATAATTTCCCGACTTACGATCAAGCTTTAATTTTAGTAAATTCAGACGTATATGGTGCAAGTGGTGGAGAATTCCCAATGAGTTACACTGGATATTGGGGGCCAAAAACCGTAATTCACGAACTCGGACATTCTATGTTTGATCTCAAAGACGAATATTACCCTGGTGATTTTTTTACTGAAGAAGCCATAAACATGACTAAAGAAAGTGATGAAAATCTTGTAAAATGGAAAAATTGGGTAGGCACAAAAAATGTTGGCGTTTACCAATATACATGCGACACAGGCAATTGTGCAGAATGGTATAAGCCACACCAAAAGTGTATTATGGAAAACCTAAACTATACATTTTGTCCCGTTTGCACTGAAGGTATAATTGAAAAAATACATGATTTATTACCTTCTTTAGAAAGTTACGAACCAAATACGACAACAGTTAACAACCCCGAATTACCTTTAGAATTTAAATTATCCTTAATAAAACCAACACATGATTTAGAAAGAGCATGGACTCTTAATGGGAATCTTTTTGCTTCTAGCGTTGACAATGTTATTATTCAAGAAACCGATTTAAATATAGGATTAAACACTTTAACGGCCGTAATTCATGACAACCCAAGTTCTTTACTAAAAATTGATAATCACGAAACAAAACACATAAGCACAGTAACATGGACTATAAACCATTCTAGTTTAGGTATCGAATCTATTGAAAGTTTGAGTGATAATTTCGAGGTTTTAATGTTCCCAAATCCAGTTTCAAATATGGTAAATTTGAGATTTGAAAGTGAGACTCTTGAAAATTTAAAAGTTGATATTATTTCAATGGAAGGCAGAAAACTACTTTCTACTTCGCTTTCTAATTCTGAAATTAAACCAATAGATATTAGTGCTTTTAGTACCGGAATTTATTTAACAAATTTCTATGCTAACAATGTACTTATAGCAAGCAAACGCTTAGTAAAAAACTAACTTACTCTTTAGGCGGATACTTCTTTAAAACCTTAGCAACAATAGCACTTAAGCGCGCTTCTCTTTTTTCGGGTGTGCTGTTTGGATTGAAATTAGATTCGCTAACGGCTTGCCAAAAGAGTTGTTTTATATTCTCGTCAACAAAATCGAAGGTTACTTTGCGGGTTACTTGAGCTTGACCAATAGGCAGTCCTATGGAAATTCCGCCGCCAACATTACCGCCACCGCCGCCAACACCTACACCAACAGTTTGTCTTTGTGCACCTTGAAATTCAGTACTTTTTATATCGATGAAAAAACTCGGATTGTCCGAAAGAACAAATCCTTTTTCTTTAAGCTGAACATCTAAAGCATCTAACAAACGCTTTGTATCGAGTTCACTTAAACCTGTTTTCATCTCGGCGTAATAATTATAACTCTTGTATTTGGTGAAATCTGTACCTTTTTCGTAATCGTAATTCACGTAAACAGGTGCGCAGGATGCTACTAAAAATAAAAGGGCTAGTACTTTTGCAATTTTCATAGTTTGTATTTTCTATAAATTTAAACAAAAATTGTTCCAAATATTAATTTCTAATTTTGGACTAACTTTTGATTTACCCTGGCAAAAAGTATAATAATTTAGTTTTACAAACCAACTAGACAGATTTACCTGCGTTAGCGATTGAACGACCTGTTTGAGCTCCCCGACCAAAGGAAGGGAGCGAGTAGTGAAAGCGCGACCCTTTTCGGGTAACGCCCAAAATATTTTATTAGTTTAACATTTTCCAAAGCATATCCTTCAATTCAGTGATGCCTTTTTGAGCTACAGATGAAATAAAGATGTATGGAATTGGAAGTTCGTTATCGAGTTTCTATTTTTAGTTCGGCTTGAAGTTCATCGTCAAGCATATCGCTTTTAGATATGGCTATTATACGATCTTTATCTAGCATTTCTGGGTTGTAACGACGTAGTTCGTCGAGTAGAATATCGTATTGTTTTTTGATATCTTCAGCATCGGCAGGAATCATGAACAACAAAATCGAGTTACGCTCAATATGGCGTAAAAAGTAATGCCCAAGCCCTCTACCTTCGGCTGCGCCTTCGATAATCCCAGGAATATCTGCCATTACAAAAGTTTGAAAATCACGATATTTCACGATACCTAAATTTGGTTTTAGGGTGGTGAATTCGTAATCGGCAATTTTCGGTTTTGCAGAGGTTACTACAGATAAAAGTGTTGATTTTCCAGCATTAGGAAAACCTACCAAACCAACATCGGCAAGTACTTTTAACTCAAGAGTTATGTACTTTTCTTCCATAGGCAACCCAGGTTGCGCATAGCGTGGCGTTTGGTTTGTTGATGTACGAAAGTGCCAGTTACCAAGACCACCTTTTCCGCCTTCGGCAATAATTTGCTCTTCGCCGTTTTCGGTAATTTCAAGAATAATGTCGTTAGTTTCTGTATCACGAACAACTGTTCCTAAAGGCACGTCTAGGTAAAAATCTTCTCCATCGGCACCAAAACTTCTACTTTTGCCTCCGTTCTCACCGTGACCGGCACGAAGGTGTTTTTTATATTTTAAATGCAGAAGGGTCCAAAGGTTATCGTTTCCGCGTAGAATTATGTGTCCGCCACGACCACCATCTCCTCCATCGGGACCACCTTTTGTGATATATTTTTCGCGGTGTAAATGTGCCGATCCACGGCCACCTTTACCAGAGCTTACATACATTTTTACGTAATCTACAAAATTTCCTTCTGTCATTTTTCTTTCTTTATTTCTTTGCTTGTTGTAAAGTTGTTTAGTCGATTTTCACCTCGAATAAAAATATCTGCTTTTATATAAACAGCTAAACGAATACACTTTTCAACTTATAGATTATCTATAGCAGTGCTTAAACGCACGGTAATATCTTCTATACTTCCAACACCATCAACACCAAAGTATTTATCTTGAGCGCTGTAGTAATCTTTTAAAATTGCAGTTTTGCTGTAATATTCTGTAATTCTATTTCTTATAATAGATTCATCAGCATCATCAGCTCTGCCACTTGTTTCTCCTCTTTTTAATAAACGCCCTACTAAAATTTCATCATCAACTTCAAGTGCAATCATCGCGTTAATTTGCGAATCTTTAGCTTCCATTAGTTTATCAAGAGATTCTGCTTGTGCATTCGTTCTTGGAAAACCATCGAAGATAAAACCTTTTGCATCAGCATTTTTTTCAACCTCAGCGTTTAACATATCTATAGTTACTTGGTCTGGAACGAGCTCGCCTTTATCAATAAACGATTTAGCTAACATACCTAAAGCCGTTTTGTTTTTAATGTTAAATCGAAAAACGTCGCCGGTAGAAATATGTACCAAGTTGTATTTTTCTTTTAAAAAGTTCGCCTGTGTTCCTTTGCCTGCTCCTGGAGGGCCAAATAGCACTAAATTTGTCATGTGTTGTGTTTCTTTTATTTGATATACTTCTGGTATATTCCTTCCCAATCCATCGTAATCTAGGCCGTAACCTACAATAAACTTATTAGGGATTTCTATACCAACATAATGTAGTTTAAAATCTTTTTTATATGCTTCGGGCTTGTAAAATAATGTTGCAATTTTTAACGCTTTTACATTCTCGTTTTCAAAAATGCGGTGTATTTCGGTTAGCGTATTTCCGGTATCAATAATATCCTCTAAAATAACTACGGTACGCCCTGTTAAATCCTGGGTTAAACCAATTAAACGCTGAATATCTTCAGTAGATTTCACACCTTCGTATGATGCTAATTTGATAAATGTAACCTCGCAAGGTTTTGGATATTTTTTCACAAAATCGCTTACCACCATAAACGAACCGTTTAGCACCCCTATAAAAACAGGAACTTCTTCTCCAATATCGTTCGCAATCTCATCGGCCATCCTAGCTAACGCATCATCGATTTGTTTTGCTGTAATAAATGGTTTAAAATATTTGTCGTGTAACTTTATCACCGTTATTAATTTTTAAAGTGGCAAAGATAATCAATAGATTAACGATTTAGGCTTTTTTGATTTATGAATTGAAGCCTATTTTAAGATTATAACGTATTTTTGCTCATAATTATGACGATTTAGTTAAAAACAAACCAATGAATTACTTTTCTTCCAATTTTAAACTCGGTATTTTAGGTGGTGGCCAACTGGGTAAAATGCTACTTTACAACACTCGAAAATTCGATATTTACACTTGTGTTTTAGAATCTAGTAACGAAGCCCCTTGCAAAACAGCTTGCGATGAATTTCACCTTGGCGATTTAATGAATTATGATGCGGTTTACAACTTTGGGAAACAAGTAGATGTTTTAACGATTGAAATAGAAAATGTAAATATTGATGCTTTGGTGGCCCTTGAAAAAGAAGGTGTAAAAGTATATCCATCGGCTAAAACATTACAAATTATCCAAAACAAAGCCACACAGAAATTATTTTATGTGGACAATAATATTCCAACGTCTCCATTTACACGTTTTGCTTTTACTTCGGAAATAACAGAAGCCATAAATCACGGTAGTTTAAGCTTACCTTTTGTTTGGAAATGCGCTCAATTTGGTTATGATGGCACCGGTGTTAAAATTGTAAAAACAGTTGACGATTTAAAAGATCTACCTAACGTAGAATGCATTACTGAAAATTTGGTGCCTTTTAAAAACGAACTTGCAGTAATTGTGGCAAGAAATGCATTGGGAGAAACAAAAACCTACCCAGTGGTAGAAATGGAATTTCACCCAGAGGCCAACCAAGTAGAATATGTAATTTGTCCCGCTAGAATTGATGCTACTGTTGCTAAAAAAGCAGAAGAAGCAGCATTAAAAGTTTCTAAAGCGATTAACCATGTTGGATTATTGGCTGTTGAAATGTTTCAAACAAAAAACGATGAAATTTTAATAAACGAAGTCGCTCCAAGACCACATAATTCTGGTCACCAAACTATTGAAGCTAGCTATACATCGCAATTTGAACAACATATTCGCGCCATTTTAAATTTACCTTTAGGACGTACTGATAACAAAGTGGGAGGCGTAATGGTTAACCTTGTTGGTGCCGAAGGATTTAGCGGAAATGTGGTTTACGAAAACATAGAAAAAATAATGAGTATGGATGGTGTAACACCACATATTTATGGAAAAAAACAAACTCGCCCGTTTAGAAAAATGGGCCATGTTACTATTGTAAATGAAGATTTAAACGAAGCAAGACGGATTGCCGAAGAAGTTAAGAACTCTATTCGAGTAATTTCAGAATAAAACATATTGGAGGTTTTTATCATTCGAAGCGATTCAAAAAAAAACAATTATAAATTTAATTCATATTGAAAATGAATAAAGTAGGAGTCATCATGGGAAGCAAAAGCGACCTGCCAGTAATGCAAGATGCCATAGACATTTTAAAGGGATTTAATATTGAGGTTGAAGTTGATATTGTTTCGGCTCATCGTACACCAGAAAAATTATTCGACTACGGAAAAAACGCTCACACAAGAGGTTTTGCAGTTGTAATTGCAGGTGCAGGTGGCGCAGCACATTTACCAGGCATGATTGCTTCTCTATCTCCATTACCCGTTATTGGAGTTCCTGTAAAAAGCAGTAATTCTATTGATGGCTGGGATTCTGTGCTATCCATTTTGCAAATGCCAGGCGGTGTTCCCGTAGCAACCGTAGCTTTAAACGGCGCGAAAAACGCAGGGATTTTAGCGGCTCAAATTTTAGGAGCGAGTGACAAAGTTGTTCTAGATAAAATTATAGCCTATAAAGAAGACTTGAAAGTAAAAGTAAACGAATCGGCTAAAAACTTAGGCTAATACTATAAAATGAAAAACCTCGAAATATAAATTTCAAGGTTTTTCTAGCTATTAACAATAATCCTATAAGAGTTAGTCACTCTAAAAATTGTTGATGCAAATTTACAATAATTTACTATGCGTACATACTAAATTTTAATTTTAACTTATATTTAATTAAAATGATAAAAACATCTTTAATTACCCCATTCCAAACACCATACAATTCAGCGCCTTTTTTAGCGATTGAAAACGACGATTATCTTCCAACTTTTAAGGAATCTATACAACAAGCTAAAGCTGAAATTGATGCTATAGTTAACAATACAGAAGCTCCTTCTTTTGAAAACACAATCGTTGCTCTAGATTTTTCTGGAGAACAATTAGACAGAATTTCTAGTATATTTTTTAATCTGAATTCTGCTGAAACTAATGAAACTATTCAAAAAATAGCTCAAGAAGTTTCTCCGTTATTGTCAGAATTCAGCAATGATATCACTTTAAATGAAAATTTATTTAAACGTGTAAAAACTGTTTACAACAACAAAAGCGAACTGAATTTAACCACTGAACAACAAACCTTATTAGACAAAAAATACAAAGGTTTTTCTAGAAACGGAGCTAATTTACCAGAAGACAAAAAGGAAAAATTACGCGAAATAGACAAAAAACTGAGTCAGTTAAGCTTAAAGTTTGGTGAAAACATATTAGCCGAAACCAATAAGTTTGAAATGTTAATTTCAGACGAAAAAGATTTAGCAGGTTTGCCTGAAGGCACTATTGAAGCAGCCAAACAATTAGCAGAATCGAAAGATAAAACGGGTTGGTTATTCACTTTAGATTACCCTAGTTATATTCCTTTTGTAACCTATGCTGATAATAGAGAGTTACGAAAAAAATTAACTTTAGCAGCAGGAAGCAAAGGTTTTAAAGGTGATGATTTAGATAATCAAGATAATGTACTTCAAATTGTAAATCTACGCCATGAACGAGCAAATTTATTAGGTTATAAAACACATGCTCATTTTGTTTTAGAAGAACGCATGGCGCAAACACCTGAAAAAGCTTTAGATTTCTCTAACGAGTTGTTAGAAAAAGCAAAACCGGCAGCGAAAAACGAATTTGAAAATTTAGAAAAATTCGCTAAAGATTTAGACAACATAGACCAATTAGAAAAATGGGATGGCTCTTATTATTCTGAAAAACTGAAACAAAAATTATTTAGTTTAGATGATGAGCAACTAAAACCATATTTTAAATTAGAAAATGTAATTGATGGTGCTTTTACAGTTGCCAACAAATTATTCGATTTAAGTTTTGAAGAAATTGATACAATTGATAAATATCACGAAGATGTTTTAACCTATAAGGTTACGGATGAAAACGGGAATTTAGTTTCTGTTTTTTATGCCGATTTCTTCCCAAGAGCAGGAAAAAGAAACGGTGCTTGGATGACATCTTACAAACCACAATATGTTATAGACGGAGAAAATAGCCGTCCGCATATTTCCATAGTTTGCAATTTCACTAAACCAACCAAAAGCAAACCATCCTTATTAACTTTTAACGAGGTCACTACCCTATTCCACGAATTTGGACACGCACTACATGGCATGTTAGCTAACACAACATACCCAAGTTTATCTGGAACCAGTGTTTTTTGGGATTTTGTAGAGTTGCCAAGTCAAGTAATGGAAAACTGGTGTTACGAAAAAGAAGCCTTAGAATTGTTTGCTAAACATTATGAAACTGGAGAAGTTATCCCGATGGATTTAGTTGAAAAAATTAAAGATTCGGCTAGTTTTCATCAAGGTATGCAAACGCTACGTCAATTAAGTTTCGGGTTATTAGATATGAAATGGCATGGTCAAGATCCTAGCAAAACAACTAGTGTCAAAGATTTCGAAACTGAAGCTTTTAAAGATACTAATCTATATCCAAAAACAAAAGAAACTTGTATGAGTACGGCATTTTCTCATATATTCCAAGGTGGATATTCTTCTGGATATTACAGTTATAAATGGGCCGAAGTTTTAGACGCCGATGCTTTTGAATACTTTAAAGAAGCTGGTATTTTCAACAAAGAAGTCGCTACCAAATTTAAAGACAACATACTTTCTCAAGGTGGAACAGAAAACCCAATGGTACTTTATAAACGTTTTAGAGGTCAAGAACCAAAACCAGAAGCGTTATTAAAACGTGCTGGATTGATAAAATAAATCTATAGAAATTAATATAACAAAGGTGTTTATGAGGTTTTAAAACTGATTAATCACCTTTTTTTTATTCTTAAATAAAAAAATTAGTTAAGCTTATAGAAATAAGTCTTCTATGTTTCTTCAGAATAAAAGATTATTTTATATCCTTCGTTAATTTATAGTAATAAAAAGCAGGCAATAACAATATTAAAATTACCGGTTGAATTAAAAAACGTCTCAAATTAAAAAAGAGATAATAATCGGATTGTTTCGGGTTAATTACAAAGTATAAATACCCACAGATTAAAACCATAAAAGTCATAACGTAAACTAAAGCAGAAAACTTTACAATGCTTCTATCTTTAAAAACTACATAAAGAATCGCTAAAGAAACCAAACCATTTAAAGCATAGCGCAGCGCGGTAAAAGCAACAAGTTTTAACACTTCTCTACGCGGACTATCGATGTACAAATAATCGTTATGAAAAAAGGTTAAATACGGATCGTAAAACAACTCATTTTCAAACCATCGAATTAAAATCAATAAGGTTATCAATATAAAAAGTAAAATATACTTAACTATCTTAGACATCTTTCTTGTTTAATTTTGAAAAACGATTCACCCAAAAAACCCATAGTAGAAAAACAACGCCATAAATAATAGCAGGAAACACTACGGAATGTAAAAATTCCGATTGCTTGGGATAACTATAAATCCCAATCGATAAAATCACAATCCGTAAAACATTAACAACATAAATAATAACGCTACCGGAAAGGATATATAAAATAGTTGTTTTTAACTTCCCTGAGAAGGCAACAATAAACGAAACAAACAAGATTAGTACACTCAACCCATTACAGCCCTCTATTATTCTCGCCACATACTCTCCCTTTAAAACAAGTTTTAAGGAAGGCTCACTTGGGTGCGGTAGAAGCTGAGCATCATAACCAAACGTACTTAGTAAAGAACTAGCTTGTTGGCCAACTAAATGCGTAAAATAATCTGGATAAAACTTAGAACCATCAGAAAATTGTAAATAAAATTTATAGAGTACAGATAGCAGAATATACACTACCAAAAATGTAAGTATGAACTTTATTACCGACCTGTATTTTATAAAGAGTGTTTTCAAATTAAAATGCTATAAACAAAGTACCGAAATTACATCTTTTTAAATACTTTTACCAAAACTTTTAGAATTATGATTTTAGAAACTCTAAAACCCCAAGTATCAGCTATTATTTCTAACCAAGACCTAGATAAAAACGAACGTCTATTAAAAATATGTGAACTACTCGATAAAAACATAGAATACTATAACTGGGTAGGCTTCTATTTTAGAAACGGTAAAAAAGAAGAGTTACTTTTAGGCCCTTACGTTGGTGCGCCAACAGACCACACTGTTATTCCTTTTGGAAAAGGTATTTGTGGGCAAGTAGCTGTTAGCAACGAAAACTTTGTAGTACCCGATGTTGCTGCTCAAGATAATTACATTGCTTGTAGCATTACGGTTAAAGCAGAAATTGTAGTTCCTATTTTTGTAAACGGTGAAAATATTGGACAAATTGATATCGACTCGAATACACCAGACCCTTTTACGGATGCGGATGAATGTTTTCTAGAATTTGTTTGTACCCAAGTAGCAACCATGCTTTAGCAAACCTCGTGTTTAAAAATTAAATTTTCTAGCTGTTTAGTTTTAGAATTTGTGTTTTGTAATTTTTTACATTCTACTTGTTAACAACTTCGGTTTTTAGTTGAAAAATGACGTGTCTTTTTTAAGAATTCGCAACCCGTTTTTTAAAGTAAAATAAGTACTTTTGCAATTATTTTAAATTTTCAGTATAACAGACTGAGAAACAATAAAATTTCACATAAAAAAGGACTCTTAAACACAACACAACACTAATGAGCAACGAAAAAACCATTAAATCGGCCCTAATTTCTGTATTTAGTAAAGACGGATTAGAACCTATTGTAAAAAAGTTAAACGAGCAAGGCGTAACCATTTATTCTACTGGTGGCACCGAAAAATTTATTAACGATTTAGGTATAGACGTTGTTCCTGTAGAAGAAGTTACCTCTTACCCTTCTATTCTTGGTGGTCGTGTAAAAACATTACACCCTAAAGTTTTTGGAGGAATTTTAAATAGACAAAACCATGCTGGTGATGTTGCTGAATTAGCTGAATACGAAATCCCACAAATTGACGTTGTAATTGTTGATTTATATCCATTTGAAAAAACAGTAGCTTCTGGAGCTAGTGAACAAGATATTATTGAAAAAATTGATATCGGTGGTATTTCTTTAATTCGTGCAGCGGCTAAAAACTTTGCTGATGTAATTTGTGTATCATCAGTTGATGATTATGCTGAATTTCTAGACGTTATTTCAGAAAACAACGGTAGCATTTCAGAAGAAAACAGAAAACGTTTTGCAGGAAAAGCATTCAACGTTTCTTCTCATTACGATACAGCCATTTTTAACTACTTCAACAAAAATAATGAAGAGACTGTTTTAAAAATTAGCGAAACAAACGGTAAAACTTTACGTTATGGTGAAAACCCACACCAAAAAGGGTTTTTCTTCGGAAACTTCGATGAGTTATTTACTAAACTTCACGGGAAAGAATTAAGCTATAACAACCTTTTAGATGTTGATGCAGCCGTTAACTTAATGAACGAGTTTAAAAACGATGCGCCAACATTTGCCGTTTTAAAACATAATAACGCTTGTGGTTTAGCACAACGTGATACATTGCACCAAGCCTATGTTGATGCTTTAGCTGGCGATCCAGTTTCTGCTTTTGGTGGCGTTTTAATTAGTAACAAAGAAATTGATTTAGCTACAGCTGAAGAAATACATAAATTATTCTGTGAGGTAGTTATTGCGCCGTCATTTGCTCCAGATGCGTTAGTAGCATTAAAAGGTAAAAAGAACAGGATTCTATTAGAAATTCATAATATTGAAATGCCTAAAACAAATGTAAGAAGTTGTTTAAACGGTGTTTTAGTTCAAGACAGAAATAATATTACAGATCAAGCTGAAGATTTAAAAACAGTAACAACTTTAGCGCCAACAAGCGAACAAGTTGAAGATTTACTTTTTGCCTCTAAAATTTGTAAGCATACAAAATCTAACACAATTGTTTTAACAAAAAACAAACAATTGTTGGCAAGTGGAACAGGACAAACTAGTCGTGTTGATGCTTTAGAGCAAGCCATACATAAAGCACAAACTTTTAAATTCGATTTAAATGGAGCTGCTATGGCAAGTGATGCTTTTTTCCCTTTCCCTGATTGTGTAGAAATCGCTAAAAATGCTGGTGTTGCTTCTGTTATACAACCAGGTGGTTCTATAAAAGATCAATTAAGTATCGATTATTGCAATGATAATAATGTGGCTATGGTAATGACCGGAACTCGTCATTTTAAACACTAATTCTTACAGACGGTTTAAACACCCTTTTCTATAATAAGGGACTGTTTAAACCGTCCGTAATTAAATAAACTACGTATAACCTTAGAATACTTTTGATAAACCTAATTTTGAATGCTTTAAAACTCAAAATATTTGGTAACTTTTAGTACTTTTACGGGATTCGTATTTCAAACCACAATAAATTTTTAATAGCACATGGGATTTTTTGACTTCCTTACCGAAGATATAGCCATAGATTTAGGTACCGCAAACACACTTATTATTCATAATGACAAGGTTGTTGTAGACGCACCATCTATCGTAGCACGAGATAGAGTTTCTGGTAAAATTATTGCCGTTGGGCAAGAAGCCAGTTTAATGCAAGGTAAAACCCATGAAAACATTAAAACCATTCGTCCTTTAAAAGACGGTGTTATTGCAGATTTTGATGCTTCGGAACAAATGATAAGTATGTTTATAAAAAACATACCTGCATTAAAAAAGAGGTTTTTCACACCTGCTTTACGTATGGTAATTTGTATTCCTTCGGGAATTACAGAAGTGGAAATGCGAGCGGTAAAAGAAAGTGCAGAACGTGTTAATGGTAAAGAAGTTTACTTAATTCACGAACCTATGGCTGCTGCAATTGGTATTGGCGTAGATATTATGCAACCAAAAGGAAACATGGTTGTGGATATAGGAGGTGGTACAACAGAAATTGCGGTTATTGCTCTTGGAGGTATTGTTTGCGACAAATCGGTTAAAATTGCAGGTGATGTATTTACCAACGATATTGTGTATTACATGCGTACACAGCACAATTTATATGTTGGTGAACGTACTGCGGAAAAAATAAAAATACAAATTGGTGCTGCAACTGAAGATTTAGAGTTGCCCCCAGAAGATATGAGCGTTCAAGGACGTGATTTATTAACAGGAAAACCTAAACAAGTATCTATTTCTTATAGGGAAATCGCGAAGGCTTTAGATAAATCTATTTTACGTATCGAAGATGCAGTTATGGAAACCTTATCTCAAACGCCTCCAGAATTAGCTGCCGATATTTACAACACTGGTATTTACTTAGCTGGTGGTGGATCTATGCTTCGTGGTTTAGACAAGCGTTTATCTTTAAAAACAGATTTACCGGTTTACATTGCCGAAGATCCGTTACGTGCAGTAGTACGTGGTACTGGTATTACACTTAAAAACTTACCT
Organism: Algibacter sp. L1A34; assembly: GCF_009796805.1. NCBI lineage: Bacteria > Pseudomonadati > Bacteroidota > Flavobacteriia > Flavobacteriales > Flavobacteriaceae > Algibacter > Algibacter sp. L1A34. The sequence continues at coordinate 790,728 of NZ_CP047029.1, forward strand.
AAATACAAAAGTGTATTGATAAAATAAAAGCATAATATAGGTCCATAACGCATGCAACAGATTATTAATTTTATAATAAGAAACAAAAATTTTTTGTTGTTCTTTTTGCTGTTTAGTATTTCTATAGTTTTTACTATTCAATCGCATTCGTACCATAAAAGCAAGTTTATAAATTCAGCCAATTTTTTAACGGGTGGTGTTTATAATTCGGTCAATAATATTTCGGATTATTTTAGTTTAAGATCCCAAAACAATTTATTAGCAGAAGAAAACAAACATCTTAAATCACTTTTATATAATAGCACGGAAAATGACTCTATTTATATAGACAGCCTAAGCTTTAAAAATAAATACAAATTTACTTCGGCTAATATTATTAAGAACAGTTATTCCTTATCTGATAACGTCCTTCTTTTAAACAAAGGAAAAAACGATAGTATTCAAGAAGATTTTGGAGTTATTACAAGTCAAGGTATTTTAGGAATTATAAATAAAACTAGTAAAAATTTCGCAACTGTTATTTCTATTTTAAATACAACGAGTAATATTAGCGCCAAGTTAAAAAAAAGCAATCATTATGGATCTTTAAAATGGAATGCAAAAAACCCAAGATTAACCCAACTTGTCGACATCCCAAAAATAGCAAGTTTTAAAGTAGGAGATACTATTGTAACCTCAGGGCTTTCATCTATTTTCCCTAAAGGTATTCCAATTGGTACGGTTAACGATTTCAAACTCGATAATAACGAAAACTATTATGAAATAAACGTATTGCTATTTAACGACATGACAAATATTGAGCATGTTTACATTATAGAAAACACAAATCTTCCTGAAATTAATAACCTCATAAACGGCAATAGTAATGAATAGTGTATTTTTCGCCCAAGCTAGCCGCTTTATATTACTTGTGTTTTTTCAAGTATTAATATTCAACCACATTAATTTTTTAGGTTATATAAACCCATACATATACATCCTATTCATTGCTCTTTTTCCTGTTAGAAACAATCATATAGTTATTCTTTTTATTAGTTTTTTCTTAGGGTTATGTATAGATCTATTTTTAGATACAGGTGGTATTCACGCAGCAGCATGTGTATCTATTGCCTACATAAGACCTATACTTTTAAAATCATCATTCGGAATGATTTATGAGCATCAAACGATCAGGTTTAATGCTGTAGATTTCGGACCAAAACTAACTTACATTTCATTACTTACCTTAATACATCATCTAATTTTATTTAGTTTAGAAATATTTAGCATTTCAAAAGTAATTTTAATACTCCAAAAAACGTTATTCTCAAGTATATTCAGTATTATATTGATTATTCTAATTACAATTATTTTTAGCAGAAAAACTAAATGAGGCAATTTTTACTTTTTATCTCCATCATTCTTGTTGGTGTTTTATTCATTTCTAGGCTTTTTTATCTTCAAGTGTACAGCTCGAATTCTGATAGCTTATATGATGATAACGCCATTAGAAAAGTATGGGATTACCCCAAGCGTGGTTTTGTGTATGATAGAAACGGAGAACTTCTAGTTTCCAATCAACCATCGTACGATGTTATGGTTATTCCTCGTGAAGTAGAAGCATTAGATACTTTAGAGTTCTGTAATCTTTTAAAAATTGATAAAGAAAAATTCATAAAAACATATAACAAAGCACGCCGTTATTCTCCCAGATTATCGTCTGTTTTTGTATCGCATCTATCCAAATCAGATTATGCCGTTCTACAAGAGAAAATGCGAAAATTTAAAGGCTTTTATATTCAAAAACGTTCTCTTAGACATTATGAAACTACTATTGGCGCCAACGTTTTAGGCGATATTGGAGAGGTTAACAATGCCATTATAAATCGTGATGATTATTACAAAATGGGTGACCTTATCGGAAAACAAGGTATCGAGGCATCTTATGAGAAAACATTACGTGGTGTTAAAGGCTTGAAATTTATTCAAAAAGATCGATTTAATCGAAATATTGGTCCTTATAAAGATGGTGAATTCGATATTATTCCTGAACAAGGTAAAGACATAAAAATTACTATCGAGGCAGATTTACAAGCTTATGGCGAATTGCTTATGCAGAATAAACGCGGAGGTATTATTGCTATAGAACCATCATCCGGAGAAATTTTAGCGATGATTTCTGCACCAACTTACGATCCTAATATTTTAGTAGGAAGAAATCGCTCTAAAAATTTCACAAAACTCTACAACGATTCTATAGCAAAGCCACTTTTTAACAGAAGTCTTCAAGGTGTTTACGAGCCTGGATCTCCTTTTAAATTAATGAATGCTTTAATTGCTTTACAAGAAAAAGTGATAACACCAGATGAAACGGTAACCTGCTATGGCGGCTATAAATACGGAAATCGCTTTATGAAATGCCACTGCCACAGTGGTACTAGAAATGATTTAGTTTCGGGCATTCAACGATCTTGTAACGCCTATTTCGCTACAACATATAGAAAAATTTTAGACAAAAATGGAAATGCTTCCGAAGGTATTGACACATGGAGTAACCATGCCAAAAGTTTTGGTTTAGGCGAATTCCTTAACAATGATTTATATGTAGGGCAAAAAGGTAGAATTCCCGATAGAGCTTACTATAAGAATATTTACCCAAACACTTTTTACTCCACATATACCATTTCTAACGCTATTGGTCAAGGTGAAGTTGCAACCACACCAATTCAATTGGCAAATATGGCAGCTGCTATTGCAAACCGCGGATATTATTACACACCTCATATTATAAAAAACATAGAAGGCGAAACTCTTCCAGATCAATTTACAAAACCTAAAAAAACCACGATAGATAAACAAAATTTCGATCCCGTTATAGAAGGAATGTATCAAGTTTATAAAAAAGGTACTGCTGCATCTTTACAAGTAAAAGATATTGATATTTGCGGAAAAACAGGAACCGTAGAAAACTTTGTTAAAATTGATAGTATAAAAACACAACTTACCGACCATTCTATTTTTTTAGCTTTCGCTCCAAAAGACAACCCAAAAATAGCCATTGCCGTTTTTGTCGAAAACGGATATTGGGGAAGTCGTTTTGCGGGTCGTATTGCTAGTTTAATGATCGAAAAACATATTAAAAAAGAAATTACGAGAAAAGATTTAGAAGAATGGATTTTAAACCATAGTTTAGAAAACGAATATGCTAAACCCTATTCTGGCGAACCTTTTAAAATAAACGGTCAAACAAGCTTGCAAACTGTTGATCACAAAGAATACAACCGACTAAAAACACAGCTGAATAAAATTAATAAAACAGCAAATTAATGGTTAGAGACACTAACAGACATTTTAAATTCGATTGGATTACCATTTTTTTATTCTTTCTTTTGGTTGGTTTTGGATGGCTGAATATTTTATCGGCATCACATACCGGGATCACTTTAGATTATTTCGATTTAGACCAACCTTTTGGAAAACAACTTATTTTCATTTTTTTAACCTTCGGTTTAATTATTCTGCTCTTAGCCATCGATGCAAAGTTCTACGAGCGTTTTTCTAGCATTATTTACATCATTTCCATGTTATCCTTAGTTGGACTCTTTATATTCGGGAAAAACGTAAATGGAGCGACCTCTTGGTATGCCATTGGAGGAATGACACTACAACCTAGTGAGTTCGCTAAAACAGCTACAGCTCTAGCCGTTGCAAAATACATTAGTGATTTAAATACCAACATAAAAAACTTTAGCGATCAAATTAAAACGTTTGCTATTATCATAACGCCTGCGATTTTAGTCTTACTGCAAAACGATACAGGAAGTACCATTGTTTACGGAGCATTCTTTTTTGTTCTGTACCGTGAAGGATTACCAAAATTCTATTTAACCATAGCTGTTTCGGTTATTTTACTTTCTATTCTATCTTTAAAATTTGGACCAATAATCACATCAACAATAGCCATTTTAATCCTTACTGCTTATCACTTTTTAAATAAAAGAAAACTTCGAATCTACCAATTAGCATTGATTCTCATTGCGGCATTATCAGTCGCTTTTGGCGTAAAATTCTTTTATCAAAGTATTTTACAACCACATCAACAAGACCGTATAAGCCTATGGTTGCGTTTAGAAAAGGACCCCGTGAAACTGCAGCGCATGAAGCAAACTTTTGCTTACAACCTTAACGAATCGGAAAAAGCCATAAGTTCAGGCGGTTTTTCAGGAAAAGGCTTTATGGAAGGCACGCGAACCACAGGTAAATTTGTACCCGAACAACACACCGATTATATTTTTAGTACTGTTGGAGAAGAATGGGGATTTCTTGGTAGTTCCTTCGTAGTTATCATTTTTGTTTTGCTCCTGCTCCGCATTTTACATTTGGCAGAACTACAAAAATCGCAATTTAGTCGCGTTTACGGCTATAGCGTTGCCGCTATAATCTTTATCCACTTTCTTATTAATATAGGTATGGTTATGGGTTTAATTCCAACCATTGGTATTCCGCTACCTTTATTTAGTTATGGTGGTTCCGGGCTTTGGGCTTTCACTATTTTAATCTTTATTTTTATTAAATTAGACTCCAATAAAATCAACGAATGGTAAATTACTAATCGCTATATTTTTATATTTACTATAATGAAAAATCTGTTTTTAATACTATCAATAATACTCACTTTAGCAGCATGCTCAAGCAGTAAAACCGGTATTAAACAAAGCTTTTCTACTAACCAAGTAAATTTAATTACAAGTTTCGATAGCTTAACACCCATGCGGGTTTATAAAATAACGGACAAAAAAGATTCACTTTTACTACGCTCAAAAAGTTTGTATATAAAACCCGATCTAAACAATATGGTTCTTAAAACCTTTGTAAATAGATTATTCGCTACAGTTAGAGATAGCATGTCCATGGGCGTAGGCATTGCAGCTCCGCAAGTTGGTATTCTAAAAAACATTATTTGGGTACAACGTTTCGATAAAGAAAACCTGCCGTTTGAAGTTTATTTAAACCCCAAAATAATCAACTATTCTAGCACGAAACAATCGGTAAAAGAAGGTTGCTTATCCATACCGAATCGTAGCGATATGCTTAACAGCCGTTCCCTATCAATAGATATTGAATATGATACTATGAATGCCGAACATAAAACGGAAACTATAACGGATTTCACAGCTGTTATATTTCAGCACGAAATAGATCATTTAAGTGGCATTTTATATTTAGATCACTTAGAAAAAGAAATCCGCGACGCCAAAAACAACAAGGATTAAGATGAATAAAAACCCTATAGGTATATTCGATTCTGGAGTTGGTGGCACTTCCATTTGGAGAGAGATTCACAATCTTCTACCTAATGAAAATACACTCTATTTAGCCGATAGTAAACATGCTCCTTACGGCCCTAAGGGAAAAGATACCATTATAGATTTAAGCATAAAAAATACAGAGTATTTAATTAAACAAAACTGTAAAATTATTGTTATTGCGTGTAATACAGCAACAACAAACGCTATAGATTATCTTCGAGAAAATTATAAAATTCCTTTTATAGGTATAGAACCAGCGATAAAACCGGCTGCCTTGCAAACCAAAACAAATGCTATTGGTATTTTAGCGACCAAAGGCACATTAAGTAGTTCGTTGTTTTCTAAAACAGCGGGTATATTTGCCAAAGGCGTAAATATTATAGAACAAGATGGCGAAGGTATTGTAGATCTTATTGAAAATGGAAAATTAGAATCTCCAGAAATGACATCGTTATTAAAAACCTACCTCAACCCGATGATAAAGGCTAACATAGACTACCTTGTTTTAGGTTGTACGCATTATCCTTATTTAATGCCACTACTCCTGGACATTTTGCCAAAGCATGTAAAAATCATAGATTCGGGTCAAGCCGTAGCTCGCCAAACCAAAGCCATTTTACAACAAAATAATTTATTAAATACTGAAAAAAATATTCCTGAAAATCGATTTTTAACCAACGGAAACCCTGAAGTTATGTATTCTGTTTTAAACGAAGCTTTTACTATTGAAGTTTCTAATTTTTAATGATACTAGAAACTTCAATAAATTACCACCCGACTAAATCTCTAAGAAAAACCATAACAGATGGCTGCGTTAGGGATTGAACGGCATGTTTAAGCTCCCCGACCAAAGGAAGGGAGCGAGTAGTGAAAGCCCGACCCTTTTCGGGTAACGCCCAAAGACTATTCTTTAAACCAACTTGAATATTTAATATAATTATCGGCTATGCGGTTAATTTCACCAGAAATAAGTTCTTGGCTAATGTCCTTTACTTTTTTAGCGGGAACACCGGCGTAAATACTACCAGATTCTACGTGTGTATTTTTGGTTACTACGGCTCCAGCGGCAATAATACTGTTACTTTCGATAACGCAATCGTCCATAATAATACTACCCATACCAACCAAAACATTATCGTGAATGGTGCAACCGTGCACAAGTGCATTATGCCCAATGGACACATTATTCCCAATGGTAGTTGGCGATTTTAAATATGTAGCATGTATTACAGCTCCATCTTGCACGTTTACTTTGTTACCCAATTTGATGTAGTGTACATCGCCGCGGATAACGGCATTAAACCAAATACTACATTGTTTCCCTACCGTGACATCACCAACTATCACTGCATTTTCAGCTATAAAACAATCGCTAGGTATTTGTGGAGATTTTCCGTTTATGGTTTTTATTATAGACATAATTTTTATTTTTTCAATGTTACGCTTTCGCGGAAAGTATTCTGCTAATTTATTTAAAATATGATAATAATTGCGCTTTTTTGGATGCAGAAACCATAATTTCTTTTCCGTTGCTAAGCAAGACGCTTCCGCCCTTTCCTTTTAAGTATTTCACGACTTCATTTACGTTTACTAAATACGATTTATGTACACGTGAAAAACTAGAATTAGCCAAGGCTTCCTCGAAATATTTTAAGGTTTTACTAACAACTTTCTTTTTATCGTTATTTAAATATATTTCGGTGTAATTATCATCGGCTTTGCAATATAGGATATCGGCTGTGTTTAGGATTTCGAAACCATCGAGTTGCGGAATGGTGATTTTCCCACTGATACTATTTGTTTTAGGAACTAAAATTTCATCTTGTAAAGCGTTTTCTTTTGTTTTTATTTCTGTAACGTAATCGACTGCTTTTATAAGTTCATCAATAGAAATAGGTTTCATTAAATAATAACTTGCATGAACGTTTAATGCCTCGATTGCGTAATGATTATATGCGGTTACAAATACTGTTTCGAAATTAACATCGCCAACCTTATCCAGTAAATCGAAGGCATTTCCGTATGGCATTTCTACATCTAGAAATACTAGATCTAATTCGTTATTACGGATTAAAACCAAAGCTTCTTCAACGTTAGATGCCTCACCTAAAACAACAACGTTTGGGCAATATTTTTTGAGATAATTTCTTAATATTTCTCGGCTAGTTTCTTCGTCTTCGACGATTATCGCAGTTAGTTTCATTTTTGTTTTATTTTAATCTTTTTTCAATGTAACAACAACTTTAGTTCCAGCATCTTCTTCATCTTGAAAATCACTAACCAAAACATCTACTTTATCTTTATACATAGCATTTAAAATAGATACTCGCTTTTTGATATTCCCCATCCCTTTGGAGTTCTGCTTTTGTTGATGCTCGGTTTTTAAAGCTTTAGATTTTTCGCGACCAATACCATCATCCGTAATGCTAATCGTTATTTCATCTGGGTTAGATTGCGCAATTGCAATTTCTAAATTTCCTTTTGTTTTTTTATAGCGTAAGCCATGCCAAACAGCATTTTCTATATAAGGCTGCAACAACATAGGCGGAATTACAAAATCGTTTACATTTATATTCTCATCCACTTTTATGGTATAATCAAACTTGTCTTTAAATCGAAAATGTTCAAGTTTAGTGTATAATTCTAAAAGTTTAATTTCTTTTTCTAACGGAATAAAATCTTGTTCGCTATTTTCTAAAACGGCACGCATAAGTAATGAGAAATCTGTTAAATATTTATTTGCCGTTCGCTCGTCATTCGATGCTATAAAGCTATTTACAGAATTAAGCGCATTAAAAATAAAATGAGGATTCATTTGGCTTCGCAAGCTTTTCAAAGCTAATAAATTATTCGCTAAACGCTGTTGTTTTATATATTTGAACATTAAAAAAGCAGCAAGTAAAAGCAAAACTAAACCACCAATTAATGAATAAATAATAAGTTTTTGACGTTTAGTTTGTTCGGTAGAGAGTTGATATTTACTTTCTGATAATTCACGATCGCTTTCTAAACTTGTTATACGGTTTTGTTTACTCGCAAGTTCTTTACTAAAACGAGCTGCCTGTGATATTTGCTGTTCTTTTTTCGCATAAACCTGATCTACTAAATCCACATAATTCTGAAAAGCTTTTAAAGATTTCTCATAATCTTCTGCAGTTTCATAAACTTCAGATAGTTTTCGAGTAGCATCCTTTCTAACAATTAAATCTTCCTTGCTTTCTGCTTCTTCAATACTTCTTTCAAGATAACTTATCGCATTTCCTACATCGCCTTGGGAGGCATACGCATTACCAATTTTATAATTTTGTTTTTGCGGTGTTAGTGGACTTTCATTATCGAAAACCGAATCGACTTCAATTTCATTGATAGTGCTTAATGCTTCTTTTCTTAATTGAATTTCTTCGGAATAATCGCTAATATCATTTTGAAAATCTGCCACTTTCAATTTTTCTGAAACAGCTCTTTTTTTATTTTCGCTATTAGCTAAGTCTAATGACTTATAAAAAAACCCTTTGGCTTTTTCCGAGTCGCCTTTTGCGCTATAAGCCTTTGCTATTTTAGAGTTTAAATCGGTTTCTTTGGGTTTAATTAAATGGCTTTGTGCTACGTATAATCCTTCCTTATAATTTTCAATAGACTTATTAAAATCTTTGGTTAACAAATACACATCGCCCAAGCCTTCGTAAAGCGATACTAATTGCCAATTAGTGAGTTCCTTTTTATCTAGCTCATTATAGGTTTGAATACTTTCTTGATAATTTTTATTGAGTTTATAAGCGTTTGCTAATTTCAAAGATACCTCGTTCGTTTCTGTACTCTGCAGGCTTATTCTATAGTCTGAAACTGCCAAATCGTATTGCTTCCAATAAAAATAAACATCGCCTAAAGCTTCATAAGCAATACTATTATCTTTTGAAGAGTTTGTTTCTGCTAAAGCTTCGGATATAAACTGAATACTTTTTCTAGCATCTTTTTTTAAATAATTATCAGCCGAATCTATAAGTGATTTAAAGGATTCTGGATTACTGCGAGATCGTTTGCTGTATTTTGATAATACTCTATCTTCCTTATTGGTTTCCACTTGCACTTCAATACGCTCATTACTTTTTATAGTGTAATAAACGGTTTCAAAATCTTTATGTCTTATGGTGAGTTCGTCACCCTCTCGAACTTCAATTCTGAAATCGCCCATGATATCGGTTGTGGCATATCCGCCACCATTAACTTCAATATTTACATCTGCAATTGGTTTTCGGGTTTCACTTTCAATCACCGATCCGCGGACTGTAAACCTTGAGCCTTGGGTATTTAAAGTATTGCTACTCTGCGCCAAAACTAGCGAGCCGAACAGAACAAAGCTTAAAATGGATATATGTTTAAAAAAAGTCTTCATCATAATTTTTACAATGATAAACTTACGCACTTTACTTGGTATAATAAAATGATGGTTTTAGAAATAGCAGCCTTTTTTCGACCTAAAGGTTAGGTTTACGCATTTAAAAATTGGTTTCACTCATTGAAACACCACTGTTACGCATTCTTGTTTTATTATGAAGGGGTTTGGTTTTAACTTTACAGTATTGAAGTAATTCTCATTCAAAAAACAAAAACACTATGAAATCTAACTTAAAAACATTAGCCTTTTGCACAGCATTAATAGGTTTAACCTCATGCAATGCTAACACAAAAAAGCAACCAGAACTTTATGCAGAACATAAAGTGGAGCAAACAGTAGAACATAAAGAACCCAATAAACAATTTATTAAAGTGGCGCTTTTATTAGATACTAGTAATAGCATGGATGGTTTAATAGATCAAGCTAAAGCACAACTTTGGGATATTGTAAACGAACTCTCTTACGCTAAATGTGGTAACCAAAAACCGAATTTACAAATTGCGTTATACGAATATGGTAACGATAATTTAAACGGAGATGAAGGTTACATTAAACAGGTTTTAGAGTTTAGTGATGACTTGGATGATATTTCTAAAGAATTATTTTCTTTAACCACAAATGGTGGTGAAGAATATTGTGGGCAAGTAATTCAAACATCCTTAAATCAACTTAATTGGGGTAAAAACCCTGATGATCTTAAACTTATTTTTATTGCAGGAAACGAGCCTTTTACACAAGGTAAGGTGAATTATAAAGACGCATCTACCAATGCAAATGAAAAGGATGTTACGGTTAACACTATTTTTTGTGGTAATTACATGCAAGGTATTTCTACCAAATGGCAAGCTGGTGCAGAATTAACGCATGGTGATTATATGGCTATTGAGCAAAATACTAAAACGGTACATATTGCATCGCCTTATGATGATGCCATTTTAATTTTGAATAAAAAACTGAATAAAACTTATGTAATTTATGGTGCCAAAGGTGAACGCAAAAAAGAAATGCAAGCTGAACAAGATAACAATGCCGCGGGTTATAGTAAAGCGAATGCTGTAAGTAGATCGGTTAGTAAAAGTTCTCATTTGTATAAAAACAAATCTTGGGATTTAGTGGATGCAGACGAAATGGAGGAGGTTGTTATTTCGGATTTAAAAGATGATGCCTTGCCTCAAGAATTAAAAGGAAAATCGGCTACTGAAATTAAAAGCTATATTGAAACAAAACGTAAGGAACGTGAGAGTATCCAAAATGAAATTCAGGAATTGAATGAGAAACGTAAAGATTATGTTTCAAAGCAAAAAACAGAAAGTGATAATGGTTTAGAAAACGCTATGACTAATGCTATTAAAGCTCAAGCTGAAAAGAAAAACTATAGCTGGAAATAGTATATTAATTAACTTCGATGTACTGCCGCTGCAATTAGTGCGTGAGGGATTGAACGGCCTGTTTAAGCTCCCCGACCAAAGGAAGGGAGCGAGTAGTGAAAGCCCGACACCGACCAAAGGAGGTGACACGCCCAAATAGAAATGATTATAACCAATAAATCCCGCCAAACACTGGTGGGATTTATTTATATATGTTGAACTGTTATTCTTATTTTTAATTAACCGCTGGACAGTTACAGTGGTATGCTTCTTTACGACAATTAAAGTTATAACCTAGCGTGAATTGGTGGAAGCCACCGTTTGTGAACACCAAAGAATTTGATTGGTATGTGTAGGTATAAGCAAACATGAATTCGTTAAAGTTGACACCCAAAATTGGTGTAATTTGCTGTAATTTTTGACTCTTTTTAGAATTACTGCTTGTTAAATACTCCGCTCCATCACTACTTTGACGGTATGAAATTCCTCCCCAAACTTTACCAAAATCCATTTGTTTATAAGCTTTAGCATTAATATCTAGACCGCCTTCTTTTGTAGCATCACGATATTGAAACATTAATGAAGGTTCGTAACTCCAAGTACTTCCATATTTACCAAAAACAGCTCCTAAAGAAAATAGGTAACGTCTTAAATTACTCGTAATATTTGTGTCTGAATTTATTCCTGAATTTTTAATTAAATTCTTTACTGTACCATGTGCATAATAATCTAAAAATTGGTAAGAGAAACCAAAGTCTAAATTAAAGTTTGTTTCACTTTGTACGGTGCCGTCTATTATTGGATCTGGACCATCGAAAAGAAATGATGTTTCGTCTAATTTATATTGAATTATTCCGGCGCTTAAACCAAAAGAAAGCATATTTAAATCTACTGGAGAACGCGAAAACATAAGGTGATGTGCATAGGTTGCATAAGCTCCTGTTTGCGAATGATATCCGTTTTTATCGGTATATAGGATACCTCCAACTGCCGATGGTGTATCACCAATTCTGCTACTTACACTCATGGTCATTAACTTTGGAGCATCGTCTTGCCCAAACCATTGTTGTCTAGCTGTAAGACGGAGTTTAGCACAATTTGCGGCACCCGCCATTGATGGGTGAATTAAATAATAATTATCGGTTAAATAATCGGTGTAAATTGGTAATCCTTCTTGAGAAGTTGTCAAGTTGGAACACAACATTGCCGTAATTACAATAAAAATATATTTTAATTTCATAATCGTTACACGTGGTATATTTGCTATTATAAACGCCCAAATTCTAAAAAAATTACAACCTTAAACTTATAACGAAATCTACACTTTGTTAAGTTCTATAATCGGGCAACAAAACTCAAATATATGGATATCTAAAGTTTTCTTTTAGTATTTTTGTAAAAAAATAGCTAAAATGAGTAATTTTAAGGTTTCCGTTAGGGAAACATCTAACGATAATATAGTAAAATTTGAGTTAAATCAATTTATTACACAGCACCAAAGTTTTGAATTTAATAATATTGACGAAGCAAAAAGTTCTCCTTTAGCTCAACAATTATTTTATTTACCGTTTGTAAAAAAAGTTTACATTTCGGGTAATTTTATTGCTGTTGAACGTTACAGTATTGTGGAATGGAAGGATGTGCAAGATGAAATGGCGGAACAAATTGAGGTCTATTTAAATGATAATGGTATTGTAATTGAAGAATCGGCAGCGCCTAAAAAAGTTCCGGTTACCGTTTATGCTGAAAGCACACCAAACCCAGCCGTTATAAAATTTGTTGCTAACAAGAAAATAGTAACTGCACTTTTCGAATTCACCTCTATTGATGATGCTAAACTTTCGCCTTTGGCTACAGAGTTGTTTCATTTTCCGTTTGTAAAAAGTGTTTTTCTAGATGAAAACTATGTATCGATTACAAAATATGACATCGCAGAATGGGAAGGAATCACTTTAGAACTTCGTGAATTTATTAGAAGTTATATTGAAGATGGAAAAGAAGTAGTTTTACCAGAAGCGGCAGAAACTATGAAAAAATCGACAGAACAAGTCGATACGCATTTTGATACACTTGATGACACCTCTAAAGAAATTATAAATATTCTTGAAGAATATGTAAAACCTGCTGTTGCCAGTGATGGTGGTAATATTCAGTTTATATCTTATGATGCAGAAACTAAAAATGTAAGCGTACTTTTACAAGGCGCTTGTAGTGGTTGTCCTTCATCTACTTATACATTAAAAAGTGGTATTGAAAATATGTTGAAAGAAATGCTACCTGGAAAAGTTGCTATGGTAGAAGCTGTTAACGGCTAAAAAAGTGACGTTATAATTTATTTAGGGTCTTATTTTTAGTTATCTTTAAGGTAAACTATTTTTTAACTAAATAAATTTTATATCATGGCAGTACTAAAAGTAATTGAAGTTTTAGCAAACTCAGAAAAAAGTTGGGAAGATGCAACTAAAAAAGCAGTAAAACACGCATCAAAAAGCGTTAAAAATATTCGTTCTGTATATGTTCAAGAACAAAGTGCAAGCGTTAAGGATGGCGAAGTAGCAGACTTTAGAGTAAATGTAAAAATTACTTTTGAAGTGAACTAAATTCATTTTAAAAACAAAAAACTTAAGCGTTCTATAATTTATAGGACGCTTTTTTTATGCCTTTATTTTTAATAAAACACACCTTTTTAATAACACAAGGCATTTAACAATATTTACTTAACTTTGAGACATGAAACACCTTCTATTACTTGTATTTTTTATTTTAATTATGGGCTGTAAAGGTCAAAACTCCAACCCAATGACACATAAATACACTAATGAACTCATACACGAGACTAGTCCGTATTTACTACAGCACGCTCACAATCCCGTAGATTGGAATCCTTGGAACGATAAAACATTAGCTAAAGCCAAAACCGAAAATAAATTAATTCTATTAAGTGTTGGTTACGCGGCTTGCCATTGGTGCCATGTTATGGAACACGAAAGTTTTGAAGATAGTTTGGTAGCACAAGTAATGAATAAAAACTTTATAAACATAAAAGTAGATCGCGAAGAGCGCCCAGATGTAGATCAAGTTTATATGAACGCTGTACAACTGATGACGGGAAGTGGCGGCTGGCCCATGAACGTAATTACCCTACCCGACGGCCGACCTGTTTGGGGTGGCACATATTTTAAAAAAGAACAATGGCTGGATGCCTTAGGTCAAATTTCTAAATTATATACTAAAAACCCCGAAAAGCTGATAGAATATGCCGATAAATTAGAACATGGCATAAAATCTATGGATGTTGTTAAAGTAAATACCGACGAACCCGTTTTTAAAACCGAATTTATTGCAGAAGCAGTCTCTGAATGGTCTAAACAATTCGATCACACATTTGGAGGTTTAAGCCGTTCACCTAAATTTATGATGCCAAATAACTATCATTTTTTATTGCGCTACGCTTATCAGACAAATGACGAAAAGCTTCAAGACTACGTAAATCTTACGCTTAAAAAAATGGCTTACGGTGGTGTCTTCGATCAAATTGGTGGTGGTTTTTCTAGATATTCAGTAGACAGTAAATGGCACGTGCCTCATTTTGAAAAAATGCTTTATGATAACAGTCAACTTGTTAGTTTATACGCCGACGCCTATTTAATTTCAAAAAATGAATTATATAAAAATGTAGTCGAAGAAACCTTAGCTTATATAAAACAAAACATGACTACCGAAAATGGGGCCTTTTATTCCTCACTCGACGCCGATAGTCATAACTCGAAAGGTGAACTGGAAGAAGGTGCTTATTACGTATGGAATCAAGAAGAACTTAAAACATTAATAGCAGATGATTTTGAATTATTCTCCGAATATTACAACGTAAATAATTTTGGCCTTTGGGAACACAGCAACTATGTCTTAATCCGAAAAGATGATGATGCTTCCATTATTAAAAAACATAAAATAAATCTTGAAGATTTAGTTAAAAAGAAAAATAATTGGAAACAAATATTACTAGAAGCCAGAAACAAAAGAGAAAAACCAAGATTAGATGATAAAACGCTAACCTCTTGGAATGCTATAATGCTGAAAGGTTACACCGATGCTTATCGTGTTTTTGGCAACCCTGATTATCTTGCTTCCGCTAAAAAAAATGGAAACTTCATTTTAAATACGCAATTACAAAATGATGGTAGCTTATTTCATAATTACAAAAATGGAAAAAGCAGTATTAATGGCTATCTTGAAGATTACGCTACAACTATTGATGCTTTTCTTGCACTTTATGAAAATACTTTAGACGAAAAATGGCTAAACACCGCGAGAGATTTAGCAAACTACGCTTTCGATTATTTTTACGATGATCAAAGTGGCTTGTTTTATTTCACATCTAATAGCGATGCCTCTTTAGTGACCAGAAGTATTGATTATCGTGATAATGTAATTCCTGCCAGTAATTCTATCATGGCTAAAAATTTATTCAAACTATCTCATTATTTTGATGATGAGCATTACCGAACTACTGCCCAAACCATGTTAAATAACGTAAAACCAGAAATGCAAGACTATGCTTCTGGGTATTCTAACTGGTTAGATTTAATGCTGAATTATTCCAATCCTTTTTACGAAGTTGCCATAGTTGGTAGCAACGCAAAACAAAAAATAAACGAACTCAACAAAACTTACATTCCGAATAAACTTATTGCTGGAAGCTCTTTAGAAAACAACATGCCATTATTAAAAAACAGATTTAACCCAAGTAAAACACTTATTTATGTTTGTGTGAATCAAGCCTGTAAACTACCTGTTTCTGAAGTAAGCGATGCTAAAAACCTTCTAACCAAATAAAAAACCAAATCATACATGAAAACTCTTGCTCTTATTTTTACCATTATTGTTGCTATTGAACACATTTACTTTTTAATCTTAGAAATGTTTTTTTGGACAAAACCTAGAACCATAAAATCTTTTGGGATAAAATCGGCCGCATTTGCAGAAGAAACCAAAATATTAGCAGCAAACCAAGGCCTATACAATGGGTTTATTGCGGCAGGTATTATTTTTGCTATTCTAACAGGAAATCAATCTTTTGTGATTTTCTTTCTTATTTGTGTGACTATTGCAGGTATTTATGGGTCTTATTCTACAAAGCAGATTAAACTTTTTTATGCGCAATCTATTCCTGCAATTATTGCCCTTATATTAAGTTTAGTTTAAAATATTTAATAATTTTTTATCATAAAAAACTAATCAAAATAACATATTAGTTTTTAATTTTACAGAACAAATAAAATCAATAAAAATCATGGATTTAGAAAACTTAAAAGGGATTGACACAGGTAAATGGATTGATCTAGCCTTAGAATATGGAACTAAAATTATTGGAGCTATCCTTATTTGGATTATTGGTTCTTGGATTATTAAAAAAATATTAAAAGCAGCTCAAAAAATGATGTCCAAAGGGAATTATGATGAGAGTCTTCAAAAATTCTTATTAAACCTTTGTGGTTGGGGTCTGAAAATTGTTTTAATTATTGTTGTTTTAGGAACTGTTGGTGTAGAAACCACATCGTTTGCCGCTATTTTAGCCGCTGCAGGTTTAGCTGTTGGTTTAGCTTTACAAGGTTCTTTAGGTAATTT
This sequence comes from Algibacter sp. L1A34, assembly GCF_009796805.1. Classification (NCBI taxonomy): domain Bacteria; kingdom Pseudomonadati; phylum Bacteroidota; class Flavobacteriia; order Flavobacteriales; family Flavobacteriaceae; genus Algibacter; species Algibacter sp. L1A34. The sequence continues at coordinate 807,407 of NZ_CP047029.1, forward strand.
TGCTGGTGGTGTTTTACTTATGATTTTTAAACCTATAAAAATTGGTGATTTAATTGAAGCTCAAGGTGAACTTGGTGTTGTTAAAGAAATTGAAATTTTCACAACTAAATTAACAGGTTTATCAAACAGAGAAATTATTATTCCGAACGGATCTTTATCTAACGGAAATATAATTAACTATTCTACGGAAGGTACTCGCCGTGTAGACTTAACTTTCGGTGTTGGTTACGATTCTGATATTAAGAAAACCAAACAAGTACTTATGGATGTATTAACATCTCATCCTAAAGTATTACAAAACCCTGCTCCTACTGTAAATGTATCGGAATTAGCTGATAGCTCGATTAACTTTGCCGTTAGACCATGGTGTACAACTGCAGATTACTGGGATGTTTATTTTGGTATTACTGAAAATGTAAAAGAAGCTCTTGATGCGGCTGGAATTGAAATTCCTTACCCACACCAAGTTGAAATACATAAAGAAGCTTAAGCCTTTAGCTTAAAACTTATTAATTTAAAAAGCCCTGATAGTTAAAACTATCAGGGCTTTTTTTATATTCAAAAAACTAATTCTATTATTTTTTCTTTGGCTTTAAAGCCACAAAATCTTTTAAATAATAAGGTTCAAAATAGGCTACATCTTCAAAATCATTGTTTTGATATTTTTTAAAAGCCAAGGCACTCATTTCATTAGCCGATGGTAATTTATCTTCAATAAAAATGGCATTAGGATTTGTAATAAGTGTTTTTGTTTTCTCAACACCATTTCCTATAAAATAGACTTTTCCGTTCTGTAAATTTTCCGCGAAAGCGTTTTCATCTAAAATCTGAGCTTCAGTTGTTCTTATTTCATTATAATTAGAATCGTAAATAGCAGAATACACTTCCATACGTCGGGCATCTAACATACTCACAATAACACCATTTTCTAATTGTACTTTATAAGCAAGAGCTTGTAGTGTTGGCACAGAAATTAAAGGTTTATCTAAAGCGAAACAGAGCCCTTTTGCTGTAGAAACGCCAATACGTAACCCAGTATAAGATCCAGGGCCTTTACTTATCGCTATCGCGCTTAAATCTACAGAATTAATCCCAGCTTCTTTTAAGGCTTCATCTATATAAACATGAAGTCTTTCGGCATGCGAATAACTTTTATCGTTATCTTCTTTTAAAACAATAGTTTCACCATTTTTTGCAATGGATACCGAGCAATTTGTAGTTGCTGTTTCTATATTTAATATAAATGTACTCATGTTTTCATTTTCATTGGAATTGCAAAAATATTGTTTTTATTATTAGAAAAATATTGAGAGTCTATAAAAAGTAAAAAGGCCATCATTTAAATAAATGATAGCCTTGATTTATTATTACGAATTATACTAAATCGAAAACTAATTTACTAAAGATTTACCCATGTAAAAGTCTAATACTTTTGTTTTGAAAACGAAATCGTATTTCGCATTTATTAAAGAAGATTCTGCATTTATAAGTTGTACACGAGCTTGCTCTAAATCAAAATTCGTTAGTACACCAATATCAAAACGCTCTTTAGAGTTATTAAACGCTAAAGTTTGAGATTCTAAAGATTTCTTTGCTGCTAAATAAGCTTTTAAACCGGCTTGAGCATCAGTATAAGCACGTTGAATATTAGACTCTAAATCTATTTTAGCTTGTTGTAAACGTAGTTTAGAATTATCTTCTTGAATTTTAGATTTTGCAACATTAGTTTTATTTTGAAATCTTGAAAAGATAGGAATGCTTACGCCCAAATTAAAACTGTGTCCTTTATTATTATTTAGCTGCTCTAAAAAAGCTTCTTCATTACTCGATAAATTTGAATAAAAAGCATTAGTACCAAAACCGTAGCTTAAAGATACAGATGGTAAGTAACCACCTTTAGAAATCTCGGTGTTTAATTCTGCACTTTCAATATTTTTTTCAGCAATTTTAATTTCATTTCTATTTTCTAAAGCATAATTTAAAACGGGATCTACGCTTTTATACATAACAGCTTCAGAAGGTGAATTAATATCAATTATTTCAACATTAAACCCATTGTAAGGTACTTGTAAAAGTTGTGAAAGTGATAATAATGCTAAATTAAAATTATTTTCGGCTAGTGTTACTTGTTGTGCATCTCGACTTAGAGTAGCATCGGCATCGTAAATATTAGCTTTGGGTTGCACTCCAGCATCAACTAAACTCTTAACTTGATTTAGTTGTTTTTCACTAAACTGCATTTGTGCTTGAGCAGTTTCTAAATTTTCTTTATTAAAAAGTACATTTAAATATGCGTTTACAACATTAAGCGAAATATCATCTTTAATACGACTAAGTTCTAGCTCATTAGTTTCACGATTTAAAAAAGCCGATTTGCTATTATTTAAATTTCTAAAACCATTGAAAACCGTTTGCGAAACACTAAGTCCAGCGTTTGTGGAATGACTGGTTCTATTTGCAAAAATACCTTCCGCAACCAAAGAGGTTCCTAAACTTAAACCTTGAGAGACACTACCACTTACTGATGGCAAAAATTGTCCCTTAGCAGCAATTATATCTTGATCGTTCGTAAGAAGTGAATTCTCAGCTTGTTTAATCGTGACATTATGTTCCAAAGCATGATTTACACAAGCTTCTAAGCTCCACAACTTCTCTTGTGAAAATGATGTAACTGAACAAGATAAAACAGCTAAGAATAGTGCTTTCTTTAAATTTTGCAGTGTAATATTATTCATCTTCGTCCTCATCTTCGTTATCTTTTGATGCTTTATTCCAAACCTTAATCTTATCGCCTTCTTTAACGCCTTCTAGTATTTCTACATTTATACCATCAGACAGACCTAACTCTACGTTTTCTTTACGGTATTTGTTATCTCCTTCAGATATTTCAACAAAAGGTTTTTCTGTAATTCTATTATACTGCAGTAAAGCTTCTCTAATAGCCAAAACACTATCCTTAGCTTCAATATCAATTTCTGCATTGGCGCTATACCCTGCTCTAATATTTGTAGTAGAATCTATTTCAACATCGGCTTTAATAGTAAACTGTACCGCTCCGTTTTCTTCAATACCTTTTGGTGCAACAAACGTTAATTTTGCAGGAAATTCTTTATTAGCAATAGCTCCTAAAACAACTTTAATCACTTTACCTTCTTTTAACTTTCCTACTTCAGCTTCATCAACTTTACCTTCAAAAATCATTAAACTCATATCTGCAATAGTAGCAATAGTTGTTCCTGCATTAAAGTTATTACTTTGAATTACTTGATCGCCTTCTCTTACTGGAATCTCTAAAATAGTACCAGGAATTTGAGCAACAATATTGGTGTTTGCAGAGCTTCCTCCAGAAATAGAACCACGCTTAATGATTTGATAATCGTTTTGCGCTTGTCCGTAAGTTTCTTTGGCTTGATTGTAACCTAACTCACTGTTCTCAAAGTCTTGCTTAGAAATAACACCTTTTTCGAAAAGAGCTTTGTTTCGATTGTACAATACTTTTGCGTTCTCAAAAGATAATTTAGTAGATGATATACGGCTACTTGCACTTACCAAACTTTGCTCGTTTGGTACTACTCTAATAGTAGCAATTAAATCTCCTTTTTTAACCTTGTCTCCTTCTTCAACTAAAATCTTATCTACAATACCAGGAATTTGAGGTTTCAATTCAATCTCCTCCTCTGGGTTTAATTTCCCTGTGGCAACTGCTTTTGTATTAATTGATGTGTAAAAAGGTGACTCGACCTTAAACTCTTCAATACCTTTAGAATTTGCATCCTTAAAATACTTTAATACAAAGGCTAATAGTAAGATGACTACTATTACTGCAATAATTTTTACTGTTTTTTTCATTTTTTTGATTGTTTATTCTTCTCTTAAAGCTTCTATTGGTTTAATACTTGTTGCTTTTGTTGCAGGAATTAGGCCTATTAAAGTACCTAAAACGACTAATATCAATAAGGCTGTAAATACCACACCTATAGATACAGAAGCATTTACTAATGCGGCATCGGCTCCCTGCCCAAAAAGATTATCGAGTAGTATTAAAATTAAACCTCCGGAAATAATACCAAACAGGCCTGCTACTAATGTTAAAAACACAGCCTCGACAACTATTTGTCTTTTAATCTCGAATGGAGTTGCACCTAGTGCCCGACGCACTCCAATTTCTTTGGTTCGTTCTTTTACGGTAATTAATAGGATATTCCCAATAGCAAAAACTCCAGCTATTAATGTAGCAATACCCACAAACCATGTTAAAAATTGCATACCGGTTAAAAAGCCCGTCATTTTAGAAAACTCTTTTCCTAAATTAAAACTTCCAAATGCACGCTTATCTTCTGGGTGAATATTATTTAAGTTTTTTAGTAACAATTTAGAATCTTCTTCTATTTGCTTAATATCATATTCTGGTTTTCCGGTGATCATCATCCAACCTATACGATCGCCTTGATTGTAAATTTGCTGATAGGTAGTAAACGGAATATGCATATCTGTAGACGGCCCCATATTAACGTTACCAGAATCGAACATTCCAACAACTTTAAAATTAATATCATTAATAATTAAATAGGTTCCAATAACTTCGGCATCTTTTTCATAAAGCTGTTTATAAGTATCTTCTGAAATGACTACAATTTTTTTATTGTCATCAATATCATTCTGATTGATAAAACGACCGTGTATTAATTTTTTCTTTTGAAGTTGATCTAAAAGCGGATAATCGCCCGCCATTTGAAAACTTCCTGATAAAAAATTCTTTGTAACCGTTGCGCTTCTTTGATTTCTAGGAAGTACAAACTCGATACCTTCAACATTTTCTTCTATTTTTTTAGCGTCGGATAATGATAATTTCACCTCTCGACCTTCTTGAAAACCTTTAAAAGGTTTCCCTGTACTTTGCCCCCAAACAAAAACACTGTTAGTTGCAAAATCTCCAAACAACACGTTAAAAGAATTCTCTAAACCACGTGCAGAACCAAGTAAACCAATAAGTAATAAAATACCCCACCAAACACCAACCATGGTTAAAATAGACCGTAGTTTGTTTTTGCTTAAGCTATCGAAAACTTCTTGCCAGGTATCTTTCTCTAGTAAAAATTTAAACATAGTTAATCGTTTCTTAAAGCTACAATGGGCTTAATTTGTGATGCTCGTTTTGCTGGTAAATACCCTGCAATGGCTCCCGCAACTATTAATGTAATGGTTGCGCCTGCTACTAAGCTGTTACTTACTCCAGGATCTTTTATAAAGTAATCTTTTAAAACCGGTGTGGCGAGTTCTAAAACACCAACACCTACCAATAAACCTACATATCCTGCAATAGCCGTAATTATTATAGATTCTAATAAAATAATGGAAACTATAGATCTTGGTGATGCACCTAATGCTTTACGTATCCCGATTTCTTTAGTACGCTCTTTCACAATAAAAATCATGATATTACTAATACCAACAATACCAGCAATTAAAGTTCCGAAACCTATGACAAGTATAATTATGGATAAACTGGTAGTCATCATATCCACTTGTTGTGTGCCTTGCGCCATATTCCTGATACGAATAGCTCGCTGATCACTTCTAGCCACATCAAATTTTTCCTTTAAACTTTTTTCTATTGAAACACCTAAAGCAAGTGCTTCTGTAGAATTCATTTCCGGATTATAAGTTAGATGTATTAAATCTACCAAATCGTTATTACCATAAACACGTTGTATAGTTGTAATTGGCATGTAGATAATACTTTCTTCACTGTCACCTTCATCATCGGTAAAAACACCTACTACTTTATATTGAATTCCGCTAAGGTTAATATATTTTCCAATGGCAGTTTCTTTAAAAAACAATTCATCTTCAACCTTTTTACCAATAACAACTACTTTCGTTTTGTTAGTTAAATCGTTTTGGTTGATATAGCGGCCCTCTTTAACCACATTGTTTTCAATAAACATATACTCGGGATAAACACCACGAAGTTGGTAACTATTCTTTTCGCCTTTAAAAGAAGCATTAACACTTTTATTTACCTTAGAAGTAATAAACTGAACTTTATCGCCGTATTTTTCTTTTATAAATTCGCGGTCTTCGTTTTTAAACTGAATTCTTCTACCAACCTGCATCCCTTTATTAGCTTTGGTTGTTCTTCCCGGATAAATAATAATAGAATTATTAGCATCGGTACCAAAAGCTTCCTGAAAGGTGTTTTGTAAACCATTCGCAATCCCGAATAAAATAGCGAATAGCAAAATGGCAAATGCTACCGTAAAACCCGAGAGTAAACTCCGAGTTCTATTCATATTAATACTTTGGAATATTTCGCGCCAGAGATCTAAATCAAACATAAAGTTTCGCTCTAACTTGTTCTACCATTCTATCTTCGATAATAACACCATCTCTAAGTCTAACATTTCGCTTACACATAGCGGCAATATCTTCTTCGTGCGTTACCATTAAAATCGTTTTTCCTTCATCATTAAGATGTTGAATAAACTCCATAATTTCATGTGAAGTTTTAGTATCTAATGCACCTGTTGGTTCATCGGCCAATAATAATTTTGGATCTGCAGCTAATGCTCTTGCAATCGCTACACGTTGTTTTTGACCTCCAGAAAGCTCTTTCGGTAAGTGCTTTGCCCAATCGGCCAAACCTACTTTTTCTAAATGAAACATAGCTAATTCTAAACGTTCCTTTCGTTTCATACCTTGATAATACAAGGGAAGCGCAACATTTTCTAGTGCCGTTTTGTAATTTATTAAATTAAAGGATTGAAAGATAAAGCCAAGAAATTTATTTCTATAAACGGCTGCTTTCTTTTCGGTAAGATTTTTAATAGGCAATCCATCTAAAACATATTCGCCTTCATCTGCTTCATCCAACATACCAATAATATTAAGTAATGTTGATTTACCAGAGCCTGAAGACCCCATAATAGCTACCATTTCTCCTTCTTTAACAGAAAGATCGATACCTTTTAAAACATGTAAACTTGAATCTCCTATAGGATAGGATTTGTGTAACTGACGAATTTCTAACATATTTTTTGATTGATTGATAAAATGGTTTCGTCTTGGTTAAAAACGACCACTTTATAGTAAGACTACTAAAGCAAAGAAATGTTACAATATTTTATAAAAAAAATAATTATTAATTATTTAACACCAATAAATTCTTATTACAGAACTCAATATCAAATAATTATGTCGTTTTTTTATTGTATTTTTTATAAATAGCAAAAGCTATTCCTGCTACAAGCACATATGGAATAGCCATTAAGTAAACAATACCATCGTTTATACCTTTGGCAGCAGTATGCCCTTCTTCACTTTCCAAAACTGCACGACACATGGCACATTGAGCGTTAGTATCTAAAAAGAAGAGGATCGTAAATAAAAAGAATATTATTTTAGTCTTCATATTATTTTTTATTTGATTAGCGAGTAATTACCCAATAATTAGCTTCTAAGCTTCTAATAATAAGGCGAAATCATTATAAAAACAACCACACCAGAAACAGCCACATATAACCAAAGCGGGAATGTAATCTTAGCGATTTTACGGTGTTTTTCAATATTATTTGTAATGGCACGAACATAGGTGATTAATACAAATGGAATTACCACAATAGACATTAAAATATGTGTTAACAAAATAGAATAATACACATACTTTATCATTCCTTCTCCTCCATATTTAGTAGAGTCGCTCGTCATATGATAGGCAATATACATAACCAAAAACATAAGAGATAAACCAATAGCAAACTTCATTAAACCTTCATGAAGTTTTATTTTTTTATTCTGAATAGCAATAAAAGCCAAAACTAAAACTAAAGCCGTTAAAGCATTAACAGATGCGTAAATAGGTGGTAAAAACACAGGTAATTCGGCATCAATTTTAACACCAAAAAGAATAGCTACAACAACCGGAATGGCTATAGAAAGCGCAATGATAAGTTTATTGTATTTTTTATCATCTAAAATCTTATCGTCTTTATTCATTTAGTAATTTTTTAATATCTGCCTTTAATGCACTAATTTCTTCTTTTACGCCATCGTCATCTACTTTCTCGCTTTCCGAAGCAATGCCTCGGTAATATATAATTGGATTACCGTAATCGTCAGTTCGAGATCGAATAAAACCCTTTTTATCAATTAAAGCAAAATTACCAGAATGCTCAAAACCACCAGCTACATTTTCGGCTTCGGCGGCATATAAATTAAAACCTTGGTTGGCTAGTTTATAAATAGCAGCTTTTTCTCCAGTCATTAAGTTCCAATTTGGGTTAGTAACCCCGTATTTTTCAGCGTAAGCTTTTAAAACCTCGGGGGTATCATGAGATGGGTTTATGGTAAAGGAAGCTACACCAAAATCCTCAAAACCTTCGAAAGTATTCTGAACCTGAACTAAGTTTTTACTCATTCTTGGGCAAATAGTAGGACAGGTTGTAAAAAAGAACTCGATAACATACACCTTTCCTACATAATCCTTATCTGTAATTGTTACACCATCTTGATTGGTAAACGCAAATGCAGGTACTTTTTTTGCTTCACCATTAATTTTAATAAATTCTAAATCTGAAGTTTTAGAAATCGCTTCTTTTTGATCACTTCTCCCAGATTGTCTAGTAATATCATCATTAGAAACTCTATCAACTATTTTCGGGATAAAAATAATTCCGAAAACTAAAATAATAAAAGCGATGCCAATGTATGAGTAATTATTTTTTTTATTCATTTTATAAAATTAATTTTCTGGGCCTTTTAAATCAACTGCGCGTCTAATATCCGAATTAAATTCACCTTTACGCTTCTGTCTGTATTCTGTAAAAACTATACGTAAATCGTCGCTCATTTTGTTTTTAACCTCGGCAACTTCAATACAATTATATCCATTTAGTCCATAAACCGGACTCGATTTCTCTAATTCTCTATCCGTTCTATCATCTATACGTCCACGTTGGTTTAGATCTTTATCAATAATAAAAACATCTTCTACAGATAAATCATTCTTTAAATCCGTTTTGCTCTTCAAACTAAAGTAAACTCGTTTAATATCTGCAGGATCTCCATAAACAAAATGCCAGAACCTAATATCATCATACGTATTTATTTCAGCTATAAGTTGCTTAACTTCTGCTTCGGTCCCTTTAGGCATAGCGATAACCATTTGGAATTTTTTAAACCCTCTAAACTTATCATAAATCAATTCCTTTAAGTTAGATGCTGCAATGGCATTTTTCATTGGTTTTTCACCCAAGAAACCTAAAACAGTTATATGATCTTTTAAAACAATAGGTTCCTCTGTATCCGATGTAAACGCATCTAAATCTAATACATTTTCGTTAACAATATCCAATGGTTGGTAATTGTGTGTAGAGGGATATAACACTAATAAAAACGCAACAGGAAGAAAAAACAAAATTCCCAACACGGCATAGCGACCAACTTTTTTTCTATCCATAATTTAATACGTTTTCGGCATTTTTCAGCATAATGCAAAAATAAAAAAAAGACAGTCCAAAAACCGTCTTTACATTGTTAATTTATCTTAATAAGATATCTTTAAAAAAAAGATCCCGCCTTTCAGCGGGATTAATTTATATAAGTTATTTAAAATATTGCAAAATCAGCATTTTACAATGTCCATTTTAATTAGAAATCTCTTTTTATGTATCCGTTATCATACACTCTAAAAACGTAACCACCTTCTTGCAATAAGATAAATACTAGGTATGTAATCAAGAAAATAGCCGTCCATACAACCATACGTTGTAAACTTTTTGTTTCATCACGCATGTGCATAAAATCCCAAGTAATATAATAAGCTTTTACTATCGTTAAAATAATGAAAATCCAGTTTAAAGCTTTCATACCTAAAACAGATCCAGATAAAGATTCTGGCTTAACTATACCTAAAATAACCTCTACAACCGTTATAAACGTTAAGAGTATTAAAACACCCCAAATTTTCTGAGTATTTGTTTTAAACTTAACTAAACCTTTAAATATTTCTAATTTATGCTCGTGTGCCATTTTTTATGCTTTTTATATTTCCTATAATAGGAACTGAAAATATATATTTTATTAAACTAAGTAGAAGAAAGTAAAGACAAATACCCAAACTAAATCTACAAAGTGCCAGTATAAACCAACTTTCTCAACCATTTCGTAGCTTTTACGTTTTTCGTAAGTTCCTAATACCACATTAAAGAAAACAATGATATTAATAATAACACCCGATAATACGTGAAAACCGTGAAAACCTGTAATAAAGAAAAAGAAATCTGCAAACAATGGCGCACCATATTCATTAGCTTTCAGGTTTGCACCTTCAACATATAATGTCCCGTTATTCTTTAAAGTTTTTAAAGAATGATCTCTACTTAAAACAATTTTTTCTCCAGACTCTTCGTCTATATAATGTGTACGCACTAACACATTTTCATGCGCTTCCATACCTTTTAAAACTTCATTCACATCGTAAGCAGGTATACTACCTTCGCCAACAAACCAAAGTCCGTTTTTTCTTTCTTGTAATGTTCTTTCTTTGTGTGTATCAACAACTGCAAAATCCTTAACAGCAATACGTTTAAAAACTTGTTCGCCATCTTGCTCTACGTACTCTCCAAACTGTAAGATGTTTCCACCTTTAGTTTGTACTGCACCATATTCACCTTTAATAAAGGTATTCCATTCCCAAGCTTGAGAACCCACGAAAATGATACCTCCTATTACAGTTAAAAACATGTAAATAGTAACTTTTGCTTTGTTTAAGTGGTGTCCAGCATCTACCGCTAATACCATCGTTACCGACGACATAATAAGGACAAACGTCATAAACGCCACATAATACATAGGTGCATCTACACCATGTAAAAACGGAAAGTGAGTAAACACTTCATCGGCAATTGGCCAAGCATCAATAAATTTAAATCTAGAAAATCCGTAAGCTGCTAAAAAAGCCGAAAATGTTAAAGCATCCGATACGATGAAAAACCACATCATCATTTTACCGTAACTTGCCTTTAACGGTTCATTCCCGCCATTCCAAGTTTTGCCTTCTGCTACTGCTGTACTCATATATAATTGGTTGTTATTTAAAAGTTGGACAAAAATAATCATTTTATTTATCTAATAAAATATCCAACACAAAATTTTAAAATATTCTCTTTTTACCCCTTAAAAACCTTTAGGGCGTTCCCCAAGGGTCGAGCTTTCACTACTCAATCTTTTTGTTTTTTAGCAAAACAAAAAGGATTTCAAACAGGCCGTTCAATCCCTAACGCGAGCCTATTTGCAAAACTAACACTTAAATTCTTAGGCATAACTATTCTTACGAAGAAATTGTTAAACACCTTTAAAAACAAGCGATAACAAATATTCACCTATCCCAATTCTATCTCACAAAGTATAAAAACAGAAATAAATACACCCATAGAATATCTATAAAATGCCAGAATGTAGCTGCCAATTCAAAACCTAACATGTTTGTGGCGCTATACTTTTGTTTAAAATGATTATAAATTACAACCAACAGACAAATTAACCCAGCCACAACATGTATAATGTGTACTAAAGCAATTAAATAAATGTACGACATGGTAACATTACTCGTTGGTCCTGTAAAATTATACCCTAAATCTATAATTTGTCTAAAACCAGCAAACTGATTATAAATAAACAAAATACCTAAAGCTAACGTGACCAACAACCACATGCTCGTTGCTTTGTGTTGCCCGCTTTTTAATGCTTTTTTAGCCAATAAAAACGTAATACTACTAACAACAATAACAACCGTACTAATAATAAAAGCGTTTGGCAATTTAAAATCACCTAGCCAATCGGGACGTGAGCTACTTACAATAAAAGCACTCGTCCATCCCATAAAAGACATTATAAGTGAAATAATACCGAACCAAAGCATCATTTTCTTAGCTCTGCCGTGTTTCTCCTCTGTTGTTCCTTGAGTTAAATCCATGATTAACTTATAAATTTATCGATAACATAAACAATTTGCACCAAAGTAATGTAAGCCACACTGGATAACATAAGTTCTTTAGCAGACTGCTCTGTCATTTTTTTAAATAATTGAATAGCATAATGTAACATTCCCAATCCGAGAATAAAAACAATAACTGCCGCAACAATAGATAGATGCAGGCGACCAGTAAAACCAAACACCGGAATTATTGAAATTAAAATGGTCCAAATTGTGTACATAATAATTTGTACTGCTGTACCTCTATCTTGTTTCCCTGTGGGTAACATAAAGAAGCCACCACGTTTATAGTCTTCAAACAAAAACCAACCAATAGCCCAAAAATGTGGAAATTGCCAAAAAAACTGTAGAGCGAATAAAGTCCCTGGCTCCATACCAAAATGATCTGTAGCAGCAACCCAACCTAACATAAACGGAATAGCACCAGGAATAGCACCAACAAAAACCGAAATAGGTGTTTTTGTTTTTAAAGGTGTATAAACACAGGTGTATATAAAAATAGAAATAGCACCAAACATAGCTGTTTGCTTGTTTATGGTGTATAAAATAATAAGTCCTAAAATGGTAAAAATTGTTGCTATAACGAATGCTGTATTTACAGACATGCGGCCAGCAGGAATAGGTCTATTCTTAGTTCTGTTCATTAACACATCCAAATCCTTTTCAATAATTTGATTAAATGCATTAGATGCGCCCACCATAAAATAACCACCAAAAGCCAGTAAGGTTAAAGTTTTAAAATCGACTGTATCTACACCAAGCAAGTAACCAGCAAGAGAAGAAAACACTACGCTTAATGCTAATCGCATTTTTGTGATTTCCTTAAAATCTGATATTAATCCCGGATTTTCTGTAGTTGTTTTAGATCTGCCCAAACTTGTTTTTAATAGTGCATTTTATATTGCGAGTGCAAAGATACTCTATATTAATAATTTTAGCAATATTGATTGCATTTTTAATATCTTTAACCGAAAGTAACACTCTTATACCATGAAATTATTTAAATCAATTCTAGCTATTTATATCCTTTTAATCAATTTCTCGATGTATGCGCAATCGAAATTTGATAAAGTCAATATTAAAACGACTCCATTATCAGAGCATATTTACATGCTCGAAGGTAGTGGCGGTAACATTGGCGTTTCTATTGGTAACGATGGTGTTTTTATAATTGACACGCAATTTGCACCACTAACTCCAAAAATATTAGATGCCATAAAAAAACTAAGCAACAAACCAGTTAAAATTGTCGCCAATACACATCACCATGGCGATCATACCGGTGGAAACGAAAACCTAGGTAATTTAGGAGCAACTATAATTGCACACGAGAATGTTAGAAAACGTCTCCTAGAGCAAAGTCCGAAATTAGCATTACCAGTAATTACTTTTAACGACAAACTAAACATACAAATGAACGACGAGCAGGTCGTGATTTTCCATGTTGAAAACGCCCATACCGATGGTGATGTTATGCTTTATTTTACAGAAAGTAATGTTTTACATACTGGAGACACTTTTTTTAACGCACGCTATCCTTATATAGACATAAGTTCTGGAGGTAGTGTAAATGGCTATATTAATGCGGTAAAATCTGGATTAATGTTTGTTGACGATGACACTAAAATTATTCCAGGACATGGAAACCTAGGAAACAAAACGGAGTACACAACCTTCTTAAACATGTTAGAAACAGTAAAAGTTGCCGTTTTAGAAGAAATAAGTAAAAATAAAACAGAAGACGAAGTCGCTGCTAATACATCGATTACCAAAATTTACGACGACTTAGGTTACGGCGACCATTTTATAAATAGCGAAAAAATGAGACGCACATTTTATATAAGTTTGAAAGAATAATTATAAAGTACTAGAATAAAACCAATAAAAAAGCCGTTTGAAAAATGAATTTCAAACGGCTTTTTAAATATCTATGATTATCTAAAAATCTATTTCCCTCTTACTTTACATTCCCACTTCCAAGCAGAACGCATAGCATCATCTAGCGATAATTGGGTTTTCCAACCTAATTCGTTATTAGCTTTATTAGTATCCGCATAAGCTGAAATAATATCACCTTCTCTTCTACCTACAATTTTATACTTCAGTTTTTCACCAGAAACTTTCTCGAAAGATTTAATAACATCTAGGACAGAACTACCTGTTCCTGTACCTAAGTTAAAGGTTTCGTAACTAGATTTATTCTTGTTTTCTAATAAACGTTTTAAAGCAATTACGTGTGCTTTTGCTAAATCTACTACATGAATATAATCGCGAATACACGTTCCATCTGGTGTTGGATAATCTTCACCAAAAACAGAAAGCTCATCACGTAAACCTATAGCGGTTTGTGTAATAAATGGTACTAAGTTTTGCGGTACTCCTATTGGCAATTCTCCAATTTCAACAGATTCATGAGCTCCAATCGGATTAAAATAACGTAAAGCAATCGCTTTCAAATTTGGAGACACTTTACAAGTGTCCTTAATAATCTCTTCACCAATTTGCTTCGTGTTTCCGTAAGGAGACTCTGCTTGTTTTACGGGTGCATTTTCCGTTATAGGCAACTCATCCGCTTGTCCGTAAACGGTACAAGAAGAACTAAAAATAAATCCTGCCGATGGTAATTTTCTTAATTCTTTTAAAATGTAAACTAATGTCCCTATATTATTTTCATAATACTTCAATGGTTCACTTACACTTTCTCCAACCGCTTTACTTGCTGCAAAATGTATCACTCCTTTTACATCGCTATGCTTTGCGAAAAAGGCTTCAACTTTATCTTTTTCTTTTAAATCTAATTTTTCAAACACGGGTTTTTTCCCAGTAATGGCTACAATACCATCTAATACTTTTTCTGAAGAATTTGATAAATCGTCAATAATTATAACTTCGTAACCTTCGTTTTGTAATTCTACAACAGTATGCGAACCAATAAAGCCAAGCCCACCAGTAACTAATATTTTATCCATTTATAAATTTTATTATAGTTGATGTTATATATTCGATTTGATCGTCCTCTAACTCGGTATGCATAGGTAACGAAATAACATCTTTTACCAACTGATTGGTTACACCAAAATCGGCTTCGTTATAACGCGAATCTAAATATGCTTTTTGTTTATGTAACGGAATTGGATAATACACTCCACAAGGAATATCATTAGCTTGTAAGTGCTTAACCAAAGCATCTCTATCAACACCTTTTACTCGTAAAGTATATTGATGAAAAACATGACAGTCGCATGTATCGCAAATTTCAGTACAATTATTAGAAACCTGAGGCGTTATTATACTTGAAATACCTTCAAAAGCTTTAGTATACTTTCTTGCGGCTGCTTGTCTTGACTTATTATAAGTATCTAAATGTGGTAATTTAGCATTTAAAACCGCTGCTTGAATACTATCTAAACGTGAATTTACACCAACAACATCATGATGATATCGCTCGTACATACCATGATTTACAATACCACGAATGGTATGCGCTAAAGCATCATCATTTGTAAAAATAGCTCCACCATCTCCATAACAACCTAAGTTCTTAGAAGGAAAAAATGAGGTAGCACCTACATTCCCTATAGTTCCCGCCTTTACTTTTTTACCGTTTTTATAAGTGTAATTAGCTCCAATAGCTTGCGCATTATCTTCAATTACAAATAAATTATTGGCTTCTGCAATTTCCATTACTGCTTCCATATTGGCACATTGTCCAAATAAATGTACAGGTACAATGGCTTTTGTTTTTGGCGTAATCGCCTTTTTTAAAGCTTCAATATTTATATTGAAATCACCTTCATTTACATCAACTAAAACCGGTGTTAATTGCAACAAGGCAATAACTTCAACAGTAGCAGCAAAAGTAAAATCGACTGTTATAACTTCATCTCCGGGTTTTAATCCCAAACCCATCATAGCAATTTGTAAAGCATCGGTACCATTAGCACATGGAATAACATGCTTAACACCTAAATACTGTTCTAAATTACTTTGAAATTTGTGAACTTGTGGTCCGTTTACAAATGCGGTAGTCTCAATAACTTCCTGAATAGAAGGATTAACGACATCTTTTATATCGTTGTACTGACCTTTAAGGTCAACCATTTGAATTTTCTTCATCTAAAATAAATTAAAGTCTCCGTTTATATATGAAAGACTCATTTTAATGAACTCCTTTAGTTTGTTTATTCTTAATTAAACAGCTACGAAATTACAAAATTCATAAACGTTAAGCAATGAATTCCTTTTAAAGAATGTATTTTAGCCCCAAAGAAAAAAATTGCATTTTATTTATAACATACTCATACATCTTGCAGATATAGTGCTTAAAGCTATTTCGCCATTTAACCCTAAAATTAAAAACGGAGTTATTGGAAGAAAAAACACGTTTAAACTTTTAAATAGTGTACTTAAAAAAGACGACAAGACTTTTTGGTTTCATTGCGCTTCCTTAGGTGAATATGAACAAGGCCTACCTGTTTTTAAGAAATTACGAACACATTATCCCAATCATAAAATTATACTTTCCTTTTTTTCTCCGTCTGGCTACGAAATCAGGAAAAACTCTCCAATTGCAGATATAGTAGTCTACTTACCCATAGATACTAAAAAAAATGCAAAAGCTTTTTTGGATATAGTACACCCAGAACTCACCATTTTTGTAAAATATGATATTTGGCCAAACTTTTTAAATGAAGTTAAACGCAGAAAACTACGAGCCATTCTTATTTCGGCTGCATTTAGAAAAAATCAATCTTATTTTAAATTCTATGGAAAAAATTTACGTCGAGCATTATTTGCGTTCGAACATATTTTTACACAAAACGAAGCTTCTAAAACCCTACTTGAATCTATAAATTATAATTCTGTTTCGGTTTCAGGAGATACACGTTTCGACCGAGTTTACAGTCAGCTAGAATTAGACAACAATTTAGATTTTATTAAAACCTTTAAAGACAACAAACTTTGTGTAGTTGCCGGAAGCACATGGCCTGAAGGTGAAAAATTATTAACAAGCTATATTAATTCTAAACAATTAGATCAAGTAAAGTTCATTATTGCACCTCATAATATAAAGGACGGACAAATAAATCAATTACAGCAAAATTTAAAGGTTGATACAGTTTTGTTTTCTGAAAAGGATAATGCCAACCTAAAAACAGCAAGCGTATTTATTGTAAACACCATTGGCATACTTACAAAAATTTACAATTATGCAGATATTGCTTATGTTGGTGGTGCCATGGGAAACACAGGATTACATAACACTTTAGAACCTGCTGTTTTTGGAATCCCTATTATAATAGGAACAAATCATGAAAAATTTCCAGAAGCACAGGCCATGATAAATCTAAAAGGTTTATTTTCAGTTGGAAATCAACAGGAATTTAACACAGTTCTAGATAAATTAATCGAAAATTCCTTGTTTCGAAAACAATCTGGTGAAAATAATTCTTCATATATCAAAAAAAACAAGGGTGCTGTCGTCCAAATTATCGACTATCTACGTATATAAGCTTGAATTTAATACTGAAATTGTAAAAATTAAGAAAATTTAACATATTCAATTTAAAAGATATTAGATTTGTTCTTTAAATTAAAACACTAAAACACAAAAAAATGAAAAAATTATTATTAAGTACAGCTTTATTAGTAGCTTTAAGTATCTCTTTTACATCTTGTAGAGATGAGAAAAAAGATGGTTCTATTCAAGACGCAATGGAAAATGCTGCTGATGCTACAGGAAATGCTATTGAAAATGCTGCAGAAGCTACAGGTGATGCTGTTGAAAACGCTGCATCTGCAACTGGAGAAGCTGTTGATGGAGCTGTTGAAGCTACAGGTGATGCCGTAGAAGGTGCTGCAAAAGCGACTGGAGAAGCTGTTGACGGAGCTGTTGAAGCTGCTGGAGATGCTGCAAACTGCAACTGGCGATGCTGTAAATGATGCTGCTAAAGCAACAGGTGAAGCCGTTAACAAAACTGTTGACGCTGCTGGTGAAAAATTATTAGACAAAGCTGCCGATGCTGTTAAAGCTGAAGCTGATAAATTAAAGCACTAATATTTATTATTACTTTAAAAATTTTAAGAACCACCTTTAATTAGGTGGTTTTTTTATGCCTAATTTTAACAATATTCAGAAATATCAAGAACAATCTTTGGAAAATTCGAGATACACAACTTACAGAATATTAGAATAAAACTTAGACGAGATGCAATAAATCCTGAAAATGAATAAACCAAGATTAAAAGCAAAAACTATACACTTCAGATATTTAAGAATATAAACACAAGAAAACAACTACTTACTAAAATCAGGTAGTTACTATACAAAGCACCTTCTAATTAGATAGAAAGCCAGAACCTATGACGCAAAATAATATTTAGTGAATATCAAGATATTAAAACTGATTTCGAATTAACAGAGAGCTTATGAATATGTTTAACTCAGCTAAATCAATAAAACAACGTATATAAAAAAGTACATTGACACAAAACATGGAGCAATAAGAGCTATCAACTCTTTAAAACAACTGTAAACACAATAAAACAAACTACCGCCCCTTCTTAAGCTGTTTTATAAACAGAAGCATTCTCACTCGCTCGATTCAACTGAACATTCAATACCCCAAAAAAACATTTATACTTTAACTTAGAGGCGTGAGAAACCCAGATTTTTTTCTTTATAGATTATCTACAATTTTTGCATAAACACAACAATTAGTCTTGATCCATTTTTAGTAATATCCAAAGTAGTAATTTTTTAAAACCAAAAAACCCGACTCAATTGAGTCGGGTTTTTTATGGTGGTGCCTCCAGGAATCGAACCAGGGACACAAGGATTTTCAGTCCTTTGCTCTACCAACTGAGCTAAGGCACCATTGCTTTGTTAAGCGGTTGCAAATATATACTCTATTTTAGTATCTGCCAAAAGAATTTTCAAAAAAAATGAAAATAATTTATATTTAACTGATGCTCTTCATATTATAAAGAATAATAAATTTTCAAATATTATATAATAATTAAGAATCAGTTTAATGTCACTTTTGTAAATTTACGTTTTTATATAATTTATGCATTTAATTATTGATGTTGGGAATTCGTTTGTAAAGCTTGCTGTTTTTAAGGAAGACCTCCTTATGGACAAACAAGTTGTTAATTTAGATAATGTACTAAAAGAGATTAAACAACTAAAAAACAAGTATTTAGAAATAAAAAAAGCCATCATATCATCCGTTGGGCGATTATCTAAAAGAGAGACAGTTGCTATAGGTAAATTGTTCGATTTAACCATTTTAAATAGCGAAACCAAACTTCCGTTTACTAATTTATACGAAACACCAAAAACATTAGGTGTAGACAGAATTGCTTTAGTTTGTGCTTCGGTTAAACAATTCCCTAATAAAAATGTACTTATTATAGATGCTGGCACATGTATAACTTACGATTTTATAACGGCTAATAATGAATATTTAGGTGGAGCAATTTCACCTGGTTTACGAATGCGTTATGCTGCATTGAATAATTTAACCGCAAATTTGCCGTTATTAAATACAGAAATGCCAGAATCTATTATTGGAAACTCAACAAAATCATCAATACATTCTGGAGTTGTTTATGGTGTTTTAAATGAAATTGACGGAAATATTGCTACCTATAAAGAGAAATATTTAGATTTAACAATTATTTTAACAGGTGGCGATACTAATTTCTTGTCTAAACAATTAAAAAGTAGCATATTTGTCAACTCAAATTTCCTTTTGGAAGGACTTTATTATATTTTACAATTTAATTCAAATTAATGATAAAAAAACTTGTACTCGTTTTTATTGCAATAACTGCAATTCAAAGTTACGGACAAGAAGGAACGGCATCTCCGTATTCTTTTTACGGTATTGGAAGCCTTAAATTTAAAGGAACGGTGGAAAACCGTAGTATGGGTGGATTAAGCATCTATAATGACAGTATACATGTTAACCTAAGAAATCCGGCATCTTACGCAGGCAAAAACCTAGATATTTTAAATAACGAAAGCCGACCAGTAAAATTTACTGTTGGAGGAACTTATAATAGCACCAACTTAAAAAGTGAGACTAGTAAGGACAATGCTTCTTCATCGACCTTCGATTACGTAGCGATTTCTATTCCTATGGGTGATTTTGGTTTTGGTTTTGGACTTATGCCATACACATCTGTTGGTTATAAACTTGAAGCTTATAATGATAATGAAACTATCTCGAACAGGTTTAATGGCGAAGGTGGTTTAAATAAGGCTTTTTTAGGTTTTGGTTATCAAATTACTGAAGAATTTAGTGTAGGTGTAGATTTTCAATATAACTTTGGAAACACTCAAAATAGTACAATAGAGTATATTTACGATAGTGAAGGCGATCCCGTACAATACCAAGGTAGGGAAAATAACAGATCGGATTTAAGTGGATTAAACATCAACTTAGGAGCATCATACAGAACAATGCTAAACGAGAAGTTAGAACTTATTTCTGGCCTTACTTATACTCCGGAAAGCAGCTTAAGATCCAAAAACACACGTTCTTTCTCAACCATTATTAGTTCAGGATTTGCTGTAAACACTGCAGATACCGATTTAGGAAACTTACAAGAAACTGATTTAGTTTTACCTTCTAAAGTCACTTTTGGTTTAGGTATTGGGAAACCAAGAAAATGGTTTGTAGGTGTAGAATCGGAATATTTAAAGACAAGTGATTTTACTAACGCCTTATATAGTAACGGTGCTGCTTACGAAGATCAATCTGCAATTAAGCTTGGTGGTTTTTATATTCCGAAGTACAACTCATTCACAAGCTACTTAAAACGTGTTGTTTACAGAGCTGGTTTACACTTCGAAAACACCGGTTTAAAGATAGAAAACGAATCGATAAACGAGTTTGGCATGTCTTTTGGTCTAGGATTACCAGTTGGAAGTTTTTTCTCTAATGCTAATTTAGGTGTTGAAGTTGGTAAACGCGGTACCACTAACAGTAATTTAATACAAGAGAATTTCGTTAATTTCCAATTAAGTTTATCTTTGAACGACAGATGGTTTAATAAAAGAAAATTTGACTAACAACATAAAATTAATATCATGAAAACTAAAATTACACTATTACTGACGCTTTTATTTGTTGGGGCAAATATTGGCTTCGCACAACAAGATGAAGAGTGCATGTCTAAACTCTCGATTTTCCATGAATATGTAAAATCTAAAAATTTCGATGCAGCTTACGAGCCTTGGATGGCAGTAAGAAATAAGTGTCCTAAATTTAATAATGCCATTTATATTGATGGAGAAAAGATTTTAGAAGATAAAATAGAAAAAAATGAAGGTGCTGCAAAGTTACCTTTCATTAACGATTTACTAAAACTTTGGGAAGAGCGTGCCGAGCATTTTGCTAGCAAAACACCAACAGGTAAATATGGTGCTATGGCTTGCCAATTAAAATACGATAATAAACAGTTATTAAATTTATCGGACGAGGAATTATACAACTGCTTTGACGCAATATATAAAGCTGATAAAGATAACTTTACAAACCCTCAAAGTTTGTATACATACTTTTCTTTAATGGTTGATTTGTATGATGCAAAACAAAAAACTGCTGCAGAATTATTTAATAAATATGATGACGTTGTTGAAAAAATTGAAGATGAAGTAAAAAACACTTCAGAAAACCTTAACACATTAATTGCTAAAGAAGATGCTGGAACTGAATTAACGACAAAAGAAGGTAAGTACAAAAGATATTACGGTCAAATTTTAGGAGCATTCGATCAAGTCTCTTCTGGAGTTGATCAAAAATTAGGAGAGCGCGCAAACTGTGAGAACTTAATTCCTTTATACCAAAAAGATTTCGAAGAGAACAAAAACAATGCCCTTTGGTTACAAAGAGCTGCTGGAAAAATGTCTGAAAAAGATTGTACTGATGATCCATTATTCTTTAAGTTAGTAAACGCTTATCACGAAATTTCACCTTCTGCTAATTCTGCATACTACTTAGGTATCTTAAAAGATAAAGAAGGTAAAAACAATGAAGCTATCGCATTTTACAAACAAGCTATTGATTTAGAAACTGATAACTTCAAGAAAGCAAAATTAAATAACAAAATTGGAATTAAACTTAAAGCTAGAGGAAGTTACGGTCAAGCTAGAGGATACTTTAGACAATCGTTAGCATTAAACCCTTCTAATGGTCGTCCACATTTATCTATTGCTGCAATGTATGCTGCAAGCGCAAATAGCTGTGGAGATACTAACTTTAACAAAAGAGCTGTATATTGGTTAGCTGCAGACGAAGCTAGAAAAGCTGCGCGTGTAGATCCAACTTTAAGAAAAGCTGCTGCTGCATCTGTAGCAAACTATACCGCAAAGGCTCCACATAAAGCTGAAATATTTAGCTGTTCATGTTCTGGTCAAAGCATTAAAATTGGATGTTGGATTGGCGCTTCGGTTACCGTACCAAATATCTAATGATTAGAAAAAAAACATATCATATTTTAAACATAGTCATGCTTAGTTGCATGGCTATGTTTTTTTCATGTAACAACAGTTTAAAGGAAGTTCAAAAAATTGGAGTTTCAGAAAATGAACCTATTGGTGTTGCCGAAAATATTAATTTAAAGCATACCGATTCTGGTCGCGTTACAACTAACTTGATAAGTACGAAAATGCTAGATTACTCTAATCGAGATTTTCCTTACTATGAATTTGTTGATGACTTTACCTTATATATATATGGCGATGACGATACTAAAAGTACCGTTGTAGCAGATTATGCCATTATATATACCGATACCGATTTAATAGACCTACAAGGTCACGTTGTTATTACAATGCACGATGGCTCCTCTTTAAAATCTGATCAGCTTTTTTACGATCAACGAAAAGAATGGTTATTCACTAATAACCCAGTTACCTATAAAACAAAAACCGATGAAATTCATGGTAATGGATTCGATTCTGATACTAAATTCAAAAAAGCCGAAGTATTAGAAGTTACAGGTATTATCACTATGGAAGATTAATTTAGTACAATCCACTCTACATTTAATTTATAGTCTTAAAAACATTCACTTTAAAACAGTAATACAAATAAAATCGTACGTCTGTTATTTTAATTATCTTTGCCTAGATTAAAAAACAATCAATGAATTATTTAAAATTTTCCAAATTTTTATATTTAGCTTTTGCCATCTACCTAATATACGACGTTTTTAAAACATGGAATATAGATAGAAGTCGCGCATACCTAAGTATTTTTCTATTGGCTGTTGCAATATTCATGTTCTTTTTTAGACGCAGATTTGAAAAGAAAAGCAACAACACTAAATAAATGAGCATTTATGTCATCATCATAATTGTATCATTAATCCTTTCTGCCTTTTTTTCAGGGATGGAGATTGCTTACATCTCTTCAAACAAAATCCATATAGAAATTGAAAAAAAACAAGAAGGCTTACTCGCTAAAATACTTAGTAAACTTACAGTAAAACCTTCGAAATTTATAACTACTATGCTTATTGGTAACAATATTGCATTGGTTATTTATGGTTTTTTTATGGGCGATTTGCTAGTAGATTGGTTTCGGTCTATGCTTCCAACACCTTACGGGCCAATAAATTATTTGCTTAATGATTTAAGTTTATTATCGCAAACCATTATATCTACCCTTGTTATTTTAATAACTGCGGAATTTTTACCAAAAGTATTTTTTCAGATTTATGCGAATAAATTAATTAAAGCCCTGGCTATTCCTGCCTATTTTTTTTATATCCTATTTAGTTTTATTTCCGATTTTGTTATCTGGATTTCAGATATTGTTCTTAGAGTTTTTTTTAAAACCGAAGGCGACCAAATTCAACTTGCCTTCACAAAAATTGAATTAGGTAATTACATTAGCGAGCAAATGGAATCGGTTGAAGAACATGATGAAGTAGATACCGAAATTCAAATATTTCAAAATGCTTTAGAGTTTTCCGAAGTAAAAGCTCGTGAAGTTATGGTTCCAAGAACTGAAATTATTGCTCTTGAAATTAAAGAATCTATTAAAACCTTAAATGCGCTTTTTACTGAAACTGGTTGCACAAAAATATTAGTTTATAAAGATACCATAGATGATATTTTAGGATATGCTCACTCTTTCGAGCTCTTTAAAAAACCAAAAACCATTAAAGCCATGATGCTGCCAGTGGAGTTTGTGCCAGAAACAGTTTTAATAAAAGATGTGCTCGGTGTACTTACTAAAAAGCATAAAAGTATAGCTGTAGTTTTAGATGAATACGGCGGAACTGCAGGAATTATGACTGTGGAAGATATTGTTGAAGAACTCTTTGGTGAAATTGAAGATGAACATGATACGGTTGTTTTAATTGAAGAAAAACTAGAAGATGAAACTTTTAATTTTTCGGCACGTTTGGAAGTTGATTATCTAAACGAAACTTACAAAATCAACCTTCCGGAAAGTGAAAACTATGAAACCTTAGGCGGCTTAATTGTAAACCACACGCAACAAATACCTGAACAAAATGAAATTGTAAAAATTGACAATTTTCAATTTACAATTTTAGAAGTTTCAACCACAAAAATTGATTTGGTTGAACTTAAACTAAAACAAGATGATTAGGTGTTTAACTAAGAACAAAAACATATTTCCTCCTGTTTTTTTATATATCCCATTTCCTTAATCATTCACAGGAATTCAACCAATCTTCAATAAATAACACCACTAATATCACTTCGAAGTGACAACATTACACAAAACAATAAATATCCCTTTCATTATTAAATAGAAAATGGTATTTTCGCGCACGATATTTTCATCAATTTAGTCGTAAATTGATAACCAAATTTAACAAGCTAAATCCAAATAACGGATTTATTCTAAAACATTTTAATTACAGATGGCAGTTTTAAATAAAATCAGACAGCGTTCATTATTCTTAATTTTAATTATAGCGCTAGCGTTATTTTCCTTTGTATTAGCAGATTTATTTAAAAATGGTGATGCACTTTCAGCAAAATCGCAAAATATTGTTGGTACCGTAGATGGTAAAGATATTTCGCGTGAATCATTTCTTCAAAAAGTAGATGTAGCGCAACGCCAAGCAGGTGCAAGTGCAACAAGTACACAAGTTATGAACCGTGTTTGGGATCAAGAAGTTCGTGATGCTGTAATGAATGCACAATTTGAAAAACTAGGAATTTCTGTTGAGAAAGACCAAATGAAAGATTTGTTAAAAACGGCACTTGCATCTAGTCCAGAGTTTTTAAACGAAGCTGGAATGTTTGACGAAGCAAAACTTAATGAATACATTGCTAACCTAAAAGAAACATCGCCAGCAGGCTATGAAAGCTGGGTTAATTACGAAAAGCAATTAGCAAACAATGCGTTACAACAAAACTACTTTAACTTAGTTAAAGCTGGTTTAACAGGAACTCTTGCTGAAGGCGAATTAGAATATATGCTTGAAAATAACAAAGTAGATATTAAATATGTACAAGTACCTTATTCTTCAATTGCCGATAGTTTAGTAAAGGTTTCTAAATCTGATATTTCTAGCTACATTAGTAAAAATGCTAAAAAATATGAAGTTGAAGCATCTCGTGATATTCGTTTTGTAGAGTTTAAAGAATTTGCAAGTGTAGAGGATGAAAATGCTATTAAAGCAGATTTAAAAACACTTTTAATAGATCGTGTTCAATATAACGAAGGCATCAAAGCTAACGAAAACATCATAGGTTTCTTAAACACAACAAACAACGAAGATTTTATCAATTCTAATTCTGATATTAAATTTGATGATCGTTTTGTTTTCAAATCTAGCTTACCATCAGCTGTTGCCGATACTATTTATAACTTAAATGAAGGTCAAGTTTATGGGCCTTATAAAGATAATGGATACTTTAAAATATCTAAAGTAATTGCTGTTAAGCAAATTCCAGATTCAGCTAAAGTACGTCACATCTTAATTCCTTTTATTGGAACAAGAAGTTCTGGAGCTCAAGCAACTCAAACAGAAGAGCAAGCAAAAGCAACTGCAGATAGTCTTTTAACTATTTTAAAATCTAATATTTCTAAATTTCCTGATTTCGTCACTGAATTTTCTACAGATCAAGGAAGTGTTGAAAATGGTGGACGTTACGATTGGCATGCTTACAATACAATGGTACCAGAATTCAATGATTTTGAATTTGAAGGTAAAGTTGGTGATTTAGGTATTGTAAAAACAATGTTTGGATTTCATATTATTGAAGTTGAAGGACAAAAAAACAAAACAAAAGCTATAAAAGTTGGAACATTAGCAAGACAAATTCAACCATCGGATGCGACAGTTGATAAAGTATTTAGAGATGCATCTAGTTTTGAAATTTCTGCTGCCGATAAAGATTTTGAAGCTTTAGCAAAAGAAAAAAGTTATACTGTACGTCCTGTTAACGGCATTAAAGTATTAGATGAAACTATCCCTGGTGTTGGTAACCAAAGACCAATTGTTCGTTGGGCATTTGAAGCTGATGCTGAAGTTGGCGATTTAAAACGTTTTAATATTACAAACGGATATGTAATTGCTCAATTAGTAGCAAAACACGAAGCTGGTTTAATGTCTGCTGATGATACTACGGTAACTGTTTTACCTATTCTAAGAAAAGAGAAAAAAGCAGCAATGCTAAGAGAACAAATTTCTGCAACTACACTAGACGATTTAGCTGCTGCACAAAAGAAAAGTGTGCGTACAGCTTCTGCCATTAATATGAAAAACCCAACTATTTCTGGAGCTGGTAGAGAGCCCTTAGTTGTTGGTGCTGCATTTGGATTAAACGAAGGAGAAACCTCTAAATTAATAGATGGAGCTAATGGAGTTTACATGGTTCAAGTAACTAAAGTAACGCCTGCTGCACCCTTAGATAATTACCAAGCTTCTGCTAACAGAGTTGCTCAACAAAAATCTAACGTTGTAAATTCTAAATTATACAATGCTTTAAAAGATGCTTCGGAAATTGAAGATAACAGAGCTAAAACACAGGTTCAATAAAAACAAATTGATTTAAATTATAAAAAAAGCCTCATTAACTTGAGGCTTTTTTATGCGCTGTACTTTCTGAACACTCTATTATAAAATTATATTTTTAAACTAAAAATATAAAACGAAGTTTTGGATTAAAAATTAAAGCACCATGTCTTGATAAGGAATAACAGTATCAAAACCTTTTGCTTTAAAATATGCTACTGGGTTTTGGTTTGAAGCCGCTAAAACAAAATCCCCACCCCAAGCACCAAGACTTTTAATAGCGCCTTTAAAATCGCTAAATAGTTTTTCTTTTACTGGTGTTTGTTTCGTTATTTCAGCAATAATAGCTTCGTGGGTTTCCATCAATTTTTGAAAGGCTTCTAGAGACACACAGTCTATCATTTCTTGAGAAATTCTATTAACCTCCTTTATGGACGCCAATAAATCTCCCTTATGTTCGCGATAATGTTTAATACCATCTCGACTATTTTGTTTTTTGTTTAAATGAACAAAATATAAATCCTCTTTAAATTTAGGATTAAATTTTACAGGAAGAACCTCTTTCAAATCTCCATTTAACTTATAAGTAATTGCCGAATTGTTTTGAGCACAAGCAATATCATAACCGCTACCTCCAAAAGTTTCTTCTAACAATACATAAGCATCAGTTTGAGCCCAATTAGCAACATTATTTATTAAGGTTGAAGATGTACCTAACCCCCAATTTTTAGGAAAATCTAACTTAGTAGTCACTTTATAAGCTAATCCGTCTTTTAAAAAATCAGGATTAAGTTTTTTAGCAGTATTTAATATTTGTAGAAGTCTTTTAGAAATCTCATCATCATTAGAGTTTAGAATTTCATCTTCTTTTAGTTTAAATTCAGTTTCAAACCAAATTATTCCTTTTTCATCCAAACTTTGCCAAATAATTTTGGGTTCCCCAATGTTTTCAACAATTAAAGATTGTCCATATTTAGTTGGTACGGCCAGAGAAACGGCTTCATCCAAAACTACATATTCCCCAGAAATTAATAATTTCCCGTTGCTAAAAAACTGTTTCACTTGTTTTGTTTAATTTATTGATTTACTTCAAAGGCTTCCGCTTAATCATACCACCTTTTAAATCTTTTACAATTCCCATAATGATAAATGCATTTTTATCTATTTTATCTATTTCGGTTTGTAGTCTTGCAAGTTCTAAACGAGTAACTATGGTATAAATAATATCTTTATCATAACTATCTCCACTAGTTCCGAAGCCACCTTTTCCTGCATAAATAGTACATGCACGACGTAACTTCTCGGTTATCATAACTCTTAACTCCTCATGCTTATTAGAAATAATAGTAACTCCAACATATTCCTCTACTCCATCTACAACAAAATCTACGGTTTTTGCAGCCGACAGATAAGTTAATATCGCATACAGAGCAATTTCAATAGATAAAACATAAGCTCCTACAGAAAATATTACGATATTAATTAGTAATAATACATCTCCAATAGTTAGGGATAATTTTCGACCTAAATAAATAGCCAAAACTTCAGTGCCATCTATAACACTGCCTCCACGCATAGATAAACCAATACCTAAACCCAAAAAGAAACCACCAAAAACGGCTATTAAAAGTTTATCTTCTGTAATAATAGGATATTCTACAAAATGAACAACAAAAGCTAAAAGAGTAATGGCACCGATGCTTTTTAGGGCAAATTTATTTCCAATAGTTTTAGATGCGAGTATTAAAAAAGGAATATTTACTAAAACAAGTAAGAATCCTAATTCCAGAGATGTTACGTTTTCCAGTAATAAAGAAATCCCAGTAGCTCCACCATCTATAAATTTGTTTGGTAATAAAAAACCTTTTAGCCCAAAACCAGCAGAAAACACACCTATGATTATAAAAATATATTCTTTTACAGCATGAGTTAATTCTACCTGAAACTTCCGTACCAACGGCACAATTTGCCTTATACTAATAGGCTTATCGCCTACACTACTCTGCTTCTTTTTAAGCCGTTTGCGAGCGACATCTATTAATATTTTGGATAAAAACGGGTTCATTCAGGACTTTTTAATTTAACCAATTAATAAAGAAGTATTTTATTTTAGCCTGATCAGGAACGTGGGTGCTTTCAAATTTCAAGTTCATATCAAACCTCAAATTAGGTGGCAACTCATTTTTATCAATGGTAAAACTAGCATTAATATCATCTACAGAAACAACTATAGAATTAATTAAGTTACTAATTCGGGAAATTTTGTATTGGCTATTTATGTCTTTAAACACACTAACAGTAGATAACTTTTTTTCGGTTGTAAAACGAGGATCCATAATACGTATTCCTGAAATCGTGGATGTAGAATCCAAAGC
The DNA here is from genome assembly GCF_009796805.1 of Algibacter sp. L1A34. Taxonomy (NCBI): domain Bacteria; kingdom Pseudomonadati; phylum Bacteroidota; class Flavobacteriia; order Flavobacteriales; family Flavobacteriaceae; genus Algibacter; species Algibacter sp. L1A34. The sequence continues at coordinate 836,795 of NZ_CP047029.1, forward strand.
ATGTTTAGGTAATAAGGTTAATAATTTTTTTCCTCCTTTTTCGAAAACTTCAATATTATTAATATTTCCCAGAAACTCATCACCTCCAATAAATCGAACGATAGAATCGTTAGGAAAAACAAGTTTTAAATCCTTGACTTGCGTAGAATCGGTTAATAAACCAACATGATGTTTAGAAATTTCAAAAGGATCTCGATCCTTCTTACAACTTGTAAAAGCAACCGTAAAACACAATAGACTAAAAAATATTTTATACATAATCTTAATTCAGTTATTTATTTCCTAGTAAATTATAATCTAATAAAATAGTTCTTATTTTTTCAGCACTTTGGTCAAAATCCCAAAAACAGAACGAATAAAAGTTGCACTCGTAAGCACTTTAACTATAGGGTTCATCGCTGTACTTCTACGACGAGTTGTTGTTTTTCTTTTAGATTCTGCTTTTTTAAGAGCTTCCTGTTCTTTTTTTGCTTTTTCTTTGGCTTCGTCTGCTTCAGCTTCTTTTATTTTTTCGTTAAGCATTTCGTAAGCACTCTCTCTATCAATGGTTTCGTTGTATTTTTTAACCATTTTAGAATTTGAAAGTAAACTACTTAACTCTCCATCGGTTAACACATCCATTCTACTCATAGGTGCACGCATCATGGTAGCAGCCAATGGAGTTGGGCGTCCTTTTTCATCTAATGCAGAAACTAAAGCCTCTCCAATTCCCAATGAAGTTAAAACTTCGGTAGTATCATAATACTCGGAATCCGGATAATTTTGCGCTGTTAATTTAATAGCCTTTCTATCTTTAGCTGTAAACGCTCTTAACGCATGTTGAATTTTTAAACCTAACTGCCCTAAAACGGCTTCGGGAACATCGGTTGGGTTTTGCGTAACAAAATACAAGCCAACACCTTTACTTCTAATCAATTTTACAATACTTTCGATTTGATTTAGTAGCGCTTTGGAAGCTTCATTAAAAATTAAATGAGCTTCATCTATAAATAAAATAAGTTCTGGCCGGTCGCTATCGCCTTGTTCTGGAAAGGTAGAGTAAATTTCGGCCAACAAACTCAGCATAAATGTTGAAAATAATTTTGGACGATCCTGAATATCTGTTAACCTTAATATATTAATATAACCACGTCCATTTTCATCAATACGCAGTAAATCTTGGGTATCGAAAGATTTTTCACCAAAAAACAATTCAGCACCTTGCTGTTCAAGTTCAATAACTTTTCTAAGAATTGCTCCAGTAGATGCCGTAGAAATTCTTCCATAAGCTTCAGTAAACTCAGCTTTACCTTCTTGGGTAGTATATTGTAAAATTTTCTTGAAATCTTTTAAATCTAGTAATGGCAATTTATTATCATCACAATACTGAAAAATAACAGCAACAACTCCTGTTTGAGTATCGGTTAAATCTAAAACTCGAGACAATAAAACAGGTCCAAATTCACTCACCGTAGCTCGAAGTCGAACACCATCTTGTTCAGAAAGTGTTAACAATTCTACAGGAAATCCTTTGGATTCAAAAGGTATACCAATTTTTTCATGACGTTCGTCTATTTTAGCATGCCCAGGACTTGGTTGAGCCAATCCACTTAAATCGCCTTTAATATCCATTAATAAGACAGGAATACCTTTATCACTCAAATTTTCAGCTAAAACCTGAAGTGATTTTGTTTTTCCTGTACCAGTTGCTCCGGCAATTAAGCCATGACGATTCATGGTTTTTAAAGGAATTTTTACGTGGGCACCCGTAACAGTTTCACCATCTAACATGGCTGCACCAACTGCTATAAAATCTCCTTTAGTTTTATTTCCGTCCGTTATATATTTAAAAAAAGCATCTGTCTTACTCATACTGTATATTTTGCATAAAAATACAGTAAATAAAATGAAGAAAAAAATATGGTTTCAACGGAAGTAAATAGACTCCTTAATTTCTGTTTACCATAAGCTTCATTACCTATAAGCTTCGTAAAGAACAACAATGTTTTCTGTTCTATTAGAAATATTAATGGTAAACCCATCGGTATTAAAACTTGTTACTTCTGCTGCAGTTAAACCTAAGAGGTCTCCATTTTGACTTCCATAACGTATGCCTATGGCTCTAGAACTAGAAGCGTATCTAGAAATATCGTTAATAGAGTTACCGTGTCCTCCATTAAAAATAACTTGTTGGTCTATGGTTCCACCATAGTTACTAGCATAACCTTGCATAGACCCAAACGAATTTTGAAAACTATTATCGTTATTAACAGTTCCATTATCCGCACTTAAATCTTCAGTCTCTACGTTGGCATAAGCCGAAAATTTAATAGAACTTGGTTCAAATGGTAAACCGGTAATAGTTTGAGTACCTGTATTTGTAATTATAAATTTACCTACATAGGTTGTAGATCCGATATAGGCACCAGAATCTGTTCCTGAACCTAATATATTACCCAAATCGGTACTAACCGTAGCATGAGAGTTTATAGGGTTCCAAATTGGTGTTCCTACCGATCCAGAGTTAAATTCAAACCTGCTTGTAGTGGTGTTAAATAACAATAGACCAATAGCGGGTAATGTTATACTGTTTCTTTGGGTAGTAGTTAGCCTTGGTATTAAAATACCTTTACTGTCGGAATCAATATCTAATATTGCTGAATCGTCGGGAGTTGTTGTGCCAATTCCTACTTGAGATTGCGCACCAAAAAAGCTAACGCAAAGCGCAAGCATGAGGGTGTATTTCTTCATTATTATATAGCTTTAGGGAGCCAGATTATATTAATTATTCCCCGAATATAGCAAGAATATTTAAAAACAGCAATATTTCAACTAAACTCATCTATTCGTTTTTTACTAAGCTTTTATTATTAAAAAAAGAATAAAACTGCAACAAATACATTTAACACCTTAAAAACAACTAGTTAAGATGACTAATACCAATATTAACAAACTTGGCATTTATAGGAGTATTTCCATTATTTAGTACATAACGCATGGTTACTACATCGTTGGCAACAATAGGATACATAACGGTTCCACTAATCCCCCAATAATCTGGACTTGTTAAGCTAGAAGCTCCTCGAGATAAATAGGCAACTAACGCACCATTAACATTAAGTGCAATAATATATTTTTTGGAACCACTGGGCATATTACTGGTTGATAAAGATGCACTAAACAAATAATTACCACTTTCTTTTATTGTAACCGTGCCATTTGCCGTAACATCATAGGCACTCGAGTTTATTGCAATTATATCTGAAGGCCCTATAGGAAAGTCAACATACGTGTCATTTGGTGTAGAAAGCGCACTATTACCTGAAGGATAATCTTTATTTAATATTAAGCTAGCATTAGTTTGACTAGACCAAAAACCATTTCTATATACAAAATAAGTGTTGTGGGTTGTATTAAAAACCAAAGCACCATCTAAAGGAGTTGGAATCGCAGACATTTCACTAAATGTCATTCGTGGAGGTACAAAAGCACCTACTTTACTATCTATTTGTAAAACGGATCCGTCATCGGGAGTTGTTGTGCCAATTCCTACTTGAGATTGCGCAAAGAAAAAGCTAACGCACAGCGCAAGCATGAGGGAATATTTTTTCATTTTTATTAGTTCTTTTGAGAGAATAAAGATTACTATATATGACTTCGAATGTAAAACAAAATTTCTATAAAAACTAACGAAATCCGTATCTTTGCGAACTTATGAAGAAAGAAATACAACAATTAGTTGATAAAGGAGAAATGCTTCCATTAATGGAGGAGTTTTACACCATTCAAGGTGAGGGTTTTCACAAAGGAACAGCAGCATATTTCATTCGTGTCGGTGGTTGCGATGTGGGTTGCCATTGGTGTGATGTGAAAGAAAGTTGGAATGCAGATTTACATCCGCCTACATTAATTTCTGAAATTGTTAAAAATGCAAAAAAGAATAGCGATACTATAGTAATTACTGGTGGGGAACCTTTAATGTGGGACATGACACCTTTAACCTCTCAGCTTAAAGCAGAAGGCTTACAAGTACACATTGAAACGTCGGGCGCTTATGAGCTTACTGGGGTTTGGGATTGGATTTGTCTTTCCCCAAAGAAAATGAAGTTACCAACAAAAGCTGTTTATGATAATGCGCACGAACTTAAAGTTATTATTTATAATAAAGATGATTTTCGCTTCGCGGAAGAACAGGCCGCTAAAGTAAATAATGACTGCATTCTATACTTGCAACCGGAATGGAGTAAACGTGACAAAGTAGTTCCTGAAATAGTAGATTATGTAATGAAAAACCCGAAATGGAAAGTTTCTTTACAAACACATAAATATTTAAATATTCCTTAAATAAAGTGGCCTTGAAGTTTTTCAAGGCTTTTTTGTTTTTTGTCATGTAAATCACATATATTTAGAAAAACAAACCCTAACTAGCATGAAGTTAGTACTTTTCTACATTTCCCTCTTTACTGTATTAACGCTAAACGCACAACATTCGGATATAGAAAAATCTATTTTCGAGATAAATTCCAAGATTCAAAATTCCGAAAAAACCCTTCAGTTAAAATGGATGGATAGCTTGGTTTCTATTGTGAAATATAAAACAGAATTACAATACGATTCTATTGTAAAACAAACCATCAATTTCGCTTTAAAACTAGATTCCTTAGAGCTTGCCGGTAACCATATTGCCGATTTAATCTACTACAAAAATAATATAACAGGCAAACCAGAAGAAGGGTTAAAACTTTATAATAAGTACATTAAAACCTACGAGCATATGCAAAACAGCTATGCCCTAACAAGGTTTTACTTAAACGTAGCCGATAGTTATTATTACTTAAACGATGTAGATACAGCTGTTAAATTCTACAACAAAACCATTAAATATGCTCAAAAATATAATAAAACAAGATTAGAAGGTTTCGCTCACTTATACCTAGGCTACACAGAGTCTGATATGGGCAAATTCCCCGAAGCTTCAAAAAGTTTAAAAACGGCTATAGACATATTTACAGAAGTAAAAGACAGCTTCAACATCTTATCATCAAAAAATGCACTATCCATTCTGTACAGTAAAAATGCTTTTTTTAACGAAGCAGAAAAAGAACGAAATGAAGCCATAGAACTGGCACAACAGGATAACCGAAACGATCATCTTATTAGCTTATACTTCAACGCAGCTACCGATTACAGAAAAATAGCCGACTATAAAAAGCAAATAGCATACTTAAAAACATCATTAGCTTACAATGCAAAATCTGAAAACGAAATGTATTTAAAAGCCAATATTTTAGCAGAATTAGTAATAGCATATTCCGAAAATGATAGCACAAATTTAGCCGAGACACACTTTAAAGAACTTAAACAAATCTATTTAAATAATAAATCTAGTAGAAATCGTGAATCGTACATTTTTGCATTAAAATCACTAGAATTTCAAAAAAGCAACTACTCTAACGCTCTTACGTATGGGAAAGAATATTTAACCCTAAGAAAACAAAAACGCGGGTATGAAGAAATTATGCTTGCCGAAAAATTTATTGCAAAAGTATACCAAGCAACAAATAATTTGCAAAAAGCAAATGAACACTTTGTAAGTTATTATACCTTAAAAGATTCTATTACTAGCGTACAAAACACAAAAACGCTTGCTTATTACCAAACCCTTTACGAAACCGAAAAACAAGACCGAAAAATAGAAGCTCAAAACACAAATATTGAATTATTAAATGTTGAAAATAAAAACAAAACGCAACAACTAACCTTAGGCGTAATTAGTATGCTCGTTTTATTTGCCTGCATATTGTTTTACCGTTCTTACACCAATGCCAAACATCGAGAAATTGTTCAGCAAGGTTTTTCTCAAGAACTCATAAAAACACAAGAACGAGAACGCACTCGTATTTCTAAAGATTTGCATGATAGTGTAGGGCAACAACTTGTACTTTTAAAATGAAAAACCCAATCGTTAAAACAGCCAGAATTATCTCTACTTGTACAAAACACACTAGAAGAAGTTCGGCATATTTCTAGAGACTTATACCCTATCACTTTAACAAAACTGGGGTTAACCAATAGTATTCAAAAATTACTATTTGAACTAGACGAAACTACAGATCTATTTGTTACTTTAGAAATAGACGATGTTAACACGCGCTTTGATGATGTTGAAACCCTAAATTTTTATAGATTTATACAAGAATCTGTTAGTAATGTTATAAAACATGCCAACGCCAGTACACTATTTGTAAATATATTAAAGCAAAAAAATGGTATCAAGGTTTTAATAAGAGACAACGGAAATGGTTTTGATATCGACGATACCATCACGCTAAATAGCCTTGGGTTAAAAACCATGACAGAGCGTATCAATATACTAAAAGGCAGATTATCAATTAAAAGTAAAAAAAATAAGGGCACAGCTATTTTGGTTCAAATTCCAACTTAAAATAAAGCCATTAAAAAGTTTTTGGGCGGGTTTTTAAGAAAAATAAAAACCGTGCTATCCACTATATCTTTTTTACATCGTTACATAAAAATAATTGCATCGTAATTCTATAAGCCTACTGTGTAATTTACACGGTAATACTTATCAGGTAAAAAAGGATGCCGTTTCTATCACTCCCGCAACTATCTGCTAAGGACAAGTTATCAATAAAGACTGTTTCTATTTTTTAAAGAAGGACATAATTTTATTGAAAAAACCACCACCTGAAGATGATGTATTTAATTTAGGTTTTACTTTTGGAACATGCTCAGCCTTATGTTTCTCCTTATAGTTATACTTTTCTAAAATAACATTTACCCGTTTTTTATACAGTACACCTTTTTCTGGTTCTATCTGAAAAATATAATTGGCATACCCATCAATTTGAGCCAAAACATTACCACCTTTAGTCCAATATTTACCTTCTATACCATCTTTTTCAATCTGAAATAGAAGCGCTCTAAAACGTTTTAAGTCTTCTTTCGGGATATTTGTTTTTTCGTTAACAACAACACCCGTAACCTCCTGTTTGGCATTACGCTTCATGATGCGTAATTTTTCGGGATGTAAATTAAAATTCTCACTATTTACAACGTATCTAGAGTATTTTAAAAGCGGAGTCATTTTATCAAAACTATCATGAGTTCCGGAAAAAGTAATATCATCTACATAACGCGTGTATATAAAACCGTATTTATTAGCTAAACCCGTTAATCTAAAATCTAATTTTTTACAAAGAATATTTGTAATAGCAGGACTTGTTGGAGCGCCTTGTGGTAAAAAACGTTCGCCACGCTGTGCATAATAATCTTCACCTAAAAGGGAAACATCTAGTATTTTAGGTTCCGAACATAAAAGAGAAAAAATAGTTGCAACCTGATTAGAATAACCCAAAGCTAAAAATACACCTTTAATTCGCGCATAAGTAACAGATGGGAAAAAATTCTTAAAATCTTGATTAATAACAACAGCTTTCCCAACATGTAGTTCGGCATTAGTTTTAATAGACCTTCCTATCACGCAACCATGTGCATTTGAGTGAACAGGTACTATATTTAAAACCGATTCTAAAATCCAGTGTTGTGCCTTTTTCAACTTAGGCATAGGTGCTGAGATTAAACGATATCCACCAGATTTTTTAGCCATTTGAAATCTTTTGTAATGACTAATTTTGGAGTTTTTTCTTGAAAAAGATAGGAACCTTAACTCACCAATAGAGATATTCATAGCTTTGGCTAAATCTTCGGCTGTATGTAAAACAGGTAAGTTTTTAGATTTTAAACGTTCGGTATTAGATATCTGCTCATTTAATTGATGCGAATAATTTTCACCTAAATAAATAATATCTTTCTCTTTAGAAACACGCCATTTCTCAGCCTTTTCTAAGCGTTCTTTTTCACGACGTTCTTTAGTTTCTTTTTGAGATTGTTTAGAAGCAAGCTTGCGTTCTTGGTGTTTTTTAGCCAGAAAAGCTTCCGGATCTTCTATAACTTTTTTTTCTTTTAATAGCTTTTGAAGTTTCTGTGATAATTCTCTTTCTTCATTAAAAAACGTATTTACAGCTTTAAAATCAAGTTCTCCTTCATTCCAAAACCCTAAGCGTTTCATTTCCGAAAGGATATATTCTTGTTTAGAAGATGCCTTTATTTTATCATAAATTTCTTGTCTTCTTTCCGTAGAATTATTTCTCATATAACAAAAAAAAGGTAGCAATAAGATGTATTTTGAATGCCCTTCGTACGATTCTCAAGACTGAATTGAACAACTCCAGTGAAATAGGTACTAGTGTACTGTTTCACTTCGCAGAAGTCTAACCGGAAACGGTACACTAGTACCTATTTCACAAGTTAAGTTCGAGTCAGTGACGCGTTCGGTATCTGTAAGCAAGATTGGCGATCCACCAATCAAAATGCAAGGTTTTTATCTTATTACTACCATGGTTTAAATATAATATTATTTTTTATCAAAAGTGATTCTTGTAGCTAAAATATGTGCACAAGGTCCTTTTGTCATTTTATTTTTATAAAACTCATTACAGTTACATTTAGCATCTGTAATTTTTAAATCTTTATCAATTAATACAACCGTATTATAACTGTTACTTACTGTGGCGGTTAACAATACTTTGCCGTTCTGTTCTGTAATTTTTAAGTTAGCAACCGCACCTTGTTCCATTAACCTATATGCGTCCTTATCTGTTTCACTAGAAAAACGAAGCGATTCTATATCAATACCGTCACGTTTTAATTCACGTACACGGTAAACTTTATTTTTAAGATCATAAATTACTTTACCGGCTTGCGCAAAAGTTTCCATGGATTTACTAACCGTAGTAACATCTAAATTTAGGTTTTTAGCCAAATCTGTTTCACTTGAAAACCACGTATTTCGTAATTCTAAATAAATACTTTGCATAGTTGTAGCGGGCACTAATGTACGAGGTGCTAATAATTCTAATTGGCTAGACTGTGTCCAATCGTTCGCTGTCCACCCAGAAAGTCCCAATGTAAAATACATGTCATTGGTTAAATGTGCCGTGTAAAATGAAGGCATGCCGTTACCTAAAAGATGAACGCTGAATTTGTTGGTTATTGGCAGTAATCGTTCTAAAAGTAGAATACGTCTACGTCCCCAAACTCTAATTTCTTCATGTTCATCTCCTTTATAAGTCGATTGATTACAAACAATTTCAATATTCCAAGGTTCGAAAACTGCAACAATAGGCTCGTTTGGTTTCAGGATATATTTAATAGACCGAGGGCCTTTACGTTCTTTGTTTCGTTTTAATACTGAAATAAAATTGGCTATATCAATAGCTTCTAATTCAAAAGATATTTTTTTAGTGGTCATTGCTGTACTCACTTGTAAAAAGCCACGAACCCAACTATCGGGCAAATCAATTTTTACTTCTCTATAATTATCTTCACCGGTTGTTTTAACATCAAAACCCTTAGGATCTATTTTAAAATCTGTCTCCTTATAAGTTCTTATTTTCTGAAACTCTTCATATAATTTCTTAGAATAATCAATGTTTGTGGTACCACATTTAAATTCATTAATATCTTTAAACACATCATATCCACAAGATAATTTACCGTAAACCGATTCATCTTTACTAAAACATTCAAAAAAAACTTGATCGGGATGCACCGTAATTACTGGATCTAAAACCATCCAGGCATCCATATCTCTTTTGTACAAAAACTTAAAATAGGCACTTTGTGCTTTATAATAAGGTTTCATTATAGAATCGCGCTCTTTACGAAGTCCTTCCATTTTGGCTCGTACCTCGTGAATTTCTGAACGCAATTTCGATAAATCGGAACTAGCCTCCGATAACCAAATCTCTTCTTGGCCTTTTAACCATGCCAAATAAGCCGAATTATCTTTTGGCTGAAAATTAAAATCAGCAACCACAACATGATGCAATGCAGAAATAGCTTCTCTAAACGGAATTTTTTTATCCAAAGTCCCTACAAAAAATGTAGGATCGCGCAGCACATCTGGAGCAAAACTAACATTAGTGTTAGATACTCCATTATTAACAGCACTTCCGCCTCCGTATTTATAATTAAATTGCATGTTTTTAATTTGATTTTATTAATAACGGAACTTCAATTTCTGGAAAAACATCATATATACTCAGTAAAACATCAATGTTGTTACTTCTATCTTTTATGGTTTTTGTTCCAATAATACTGTTTATTAAACGTACAGTCATTTCTGCAACCACCTTATTTTTAACAGATTCTTGTTCTAAAAAAGCATAAATTCTTGTTTTAGTTGCACGATGTGTATTAATATTAAATAAGCTCGTTTTAAAATATGTTTCCAGTTTTAAAATAACATCTGGAGTATCTTTAGCATATGTTTCTAAATAGTTAGTTACAAAAAACTGCATATCCTTTGTAGGATGCTCTTGTAGTTTCATTAGTAACGGCAAACCTTTCTCCTCGCTAAAATGAGCTGTTATCATTTTTCTACCAAAAGCTTGTACTTCATTTTTAGTATGGTCACAAGCGTATAACAGCATGTTAACTGTCCAGGTTTTTTCTTCAATGCTTCTTTCAAAATAATCGCAAGCCCAATCTATAATATCTTGCCAACTTGAGTTAAAAATTAATAATGCCTTTTCTAACTCATAATTAATCTTCGGAATATGTAACTGAAAATAATCTTGAAGCATTTTACGTATTTCAAAAACATCTGAATTACCTAAAGAGACTAATTTATCAACAGGTAACATATTTAAATCTATATGTTGTTTAAATAAAGGAAGACCAAGTTTTTGAGCATATTCATAATGCGAAAGTACAAGTTTAAACATAAGCTCATGAGAAACATCATTTAAATAATGCTTATAGTTTTCTGTTAACAAGCTGTAACAATTAGCATGTAAACCATCATATTTTTCTGCATCAATTAATACAATAAGTAAGCTATTAAAAAGGCTTGTTTTAAAATCTGCATCTAAATTAACCAAACGTTCTATAGTTGGTTGTATTGCTGTTCGTACTTCTTCGTATTCGGAAAAACAAAAGCCACTAATCTTTTTACTATTCTCTAATAAAAAATGATCAGGAAACTGAGATAACAACTCAATTCCAACTTGCCTCAATCTGGCTTCATTAGAATTAATATATTCATCTATTGAATCTTTAAATAATAAGAATGTTTCAATTTTATTGTGCTTAGCAAAATTAGCCGCAAATAATTTATTGGTAAAACTATTAGAAGATGCCAATTTATTGATATCTTCTATAGACACATCACTCAATAAGCCCCCAAAAGAAGTATTTCCTATTAAATTGTTTACCTCCAAAAGATAAGCCTCAATGAATACAGAAGGTGATTCAAATAAGCTACTTAATGCATTTAAATTAAGTATAGGGTTGTATTTAGAAATACTACTATATAAGGTTTTTAAATAGTAAATAACCTTTACTTCACCAGTTAGTAATAAACCGACAACCACTTCCGCTCTAGAAAAATAATCACGCTCATAAAAAGTAAGCCAACAAAGCGCTAATTCTATAGCACTTTCATTCTTAGAACTTAATAATGCTAACAATATAACATCTTCAGGTTGTACGTTCTTATATTTATCTTTTATAGATTCTAAAATCACTTCCAAAACCTTAGGATGATAATGAGAAACTAAACGTTGTAAATCTTCTAACAAAAGTGAATCTAAAATACTTTTATTCTCCTTTATAATTCGTAATGCGAAAAACACAGCCTCTTCACTCTTAGCATGACTTAAAACATACAGTACTTTTTCAGGATTGCTACTCCATACTTCTGGAAGAATTTCTGCTCGTTCTAGATCTTCCAACTTAATATCTTCAGAATAAAACCATTTAGTATTATCTCTGTTTAACAAAGTAGAATTACCATAAAGCACATACATTAGTGCAGAAAACTCATGATATCTTGGAAAGATTCGACGCTCGGTAATATAGCGTCTTTCTACAGAATCATAAATATAATTGTATTGCACATTAGAAGCATTTCTATCCATTTTATCATTTAACGCAACTAAAATAGACACTGCATAATCCAAATAACCAGATATGTTAGTTTTGCTTAATTTATAAACTAAGCTATAGGTGTTTTTATTAAAATATTTTTGTGTTTTAGATGAAAACGCAACAGAAGGATTCTCTTTCTTCTTTTCAACATCTACTGAAGTCCATTGCTGACCGCTATATATATAACTAGAAGTATATCCAGGTGTACTAACACCCATTTTTTTAGATAACAAGCCTAAAAACTGATAGTCGTTTAATAAGTGGGCTACTCGATAAATATATCTAACAGACTTAAATGTGTTTACTTTTAATGGAATACTTTGAAGGAATTGATATAGCTCTTCCCTACCGGAATTTATGATATCACTATATAAATAAACATAATATAAAACTGAAGCATCAATATTCTCTTCTTTGAGGAAATAATCTTTTAATGCAGCGTAAAATAATCTAGGATGTTTTATATGATTTCCTAATTCTGATGGAAGCGTATTTAAAATCTTATTTTGAATTTCCTTCTTTACATTATCGTTACCATATTTAAGACAATATGCAACAGCAGCACGACCGCTTTTATTTGAAAAATTCTCAGTTTTGAAAACATTATAAATCGAATCAACATGTGTATCATCTTCTAAAACACAAAGCGTATATATAGAAGCATATTGTTCAAATTCGTAATTAGATTTAATAAAACGAGCTATAAGTGGAGATGCTAACTTAATATCAAGCTCTGCACATCTTAAAATAATTTTAGAGACTTTCCAATCTCTTGAATAAGTACCAGCAACTGATTGCTCTAAATACTTTAAAATGGTGTCTTCACGAGCAGTGTTCTGTTTAACAGGTATAGATACTGAACCATTCTCACCATATCCTTTTTTCTCTTTACTTTCGACTAACTTATTAAATATAGACAGAGCGTCATCATAAGGTACAGGGAAAACGGTTTTAGTTCCTTCTCTTAAAGTTGCTCCTCTACGACCATATCGAAAATTTACCACGAATAAGTCTCCACCAGATTCACATAAATCCACCTCGTAAACTTTATCCGACTTACCTTCTGTAAAATATAGTTTTTTTTGCTGTTGTATCTTCAATTCCAAAACGATTTGTAAGTAAATATACAGAATTATACAATCAACTTATATTGAAGAAAATAAAAAAAGCCTATTTAAATTGTAAACAGCTCATTCAATACACCTTACCAATAATTATTTACGTTGAGTTTATTGCAAAAAAAATCCTCAACAATTTCTTGTTGAGGATTAAAAAAGGCAACGACCTACTCTCCCACAAATGCAGTACCATCGGCGCTAATGGGCTTAACTTCTCTGTTCGGAATGGTAAGAGGTGAGCCCCATCGCTATAACCACCTTAAGTTATAGCTGCTCGCTATTAGATTTTAATCCTCTAGCATACAGCGTTTATCTCTTTGGATAAACAAATATCTTAACATATTGAAACAAAAATCATGAATATAATGTATTGTATAACTTATAAAAAAACAGGCGTACAATAAGCCTATGGGTTATTAGTACTACTTGGCTATGACATTACTGCCTTTACACCTATAGCCTATCAACGTGGTAATCTTCCACGACCCTTTAAAGAAATCTCATCTTGTGGTGGGTTTCGCGCTTATATGCTTTCAGCGCTTATCCCTTCCCAACGTAGCTACTCAGCAATGCTCCTGGCGGAACAACTGATACACCAGAGGTTAGTCCAACTCGGTCCTCTCGTACTAGAGTCAGATCCACTCAAATTTCTAACGCCCACTGTAGATAGAGACCGAACTGTCTCACGACGTTCTGAACCCAGCTCGCGTGCCACTTTAATGGGCGAACAGCCCAACCCTTGGGACCTTCTCCAGCCCCAGGATGTGACGAGCCGACATCGAGGTGCCAAACCCCCCCGTCGATATGAGCTCTTGGGGGAGATCAGCCTGTTATCCCCGGCGTACCTTTTATCCTTTGAGCGATGGCCCTTCCATACGGAACCACCGGATCACTATGCTCTACTTTCGTACCTGATCGACTTGTAGGTCTCTCAGTCAAGCTCCCTTATGCCATTGCACTCTACGCACGATTACCAACCGTGCTGAGGGAACCTTTAGAAGCCTCCGTTACTCTTTTGGAGGCGACCACCCCAGTCAAACTACCCACCAAGCACTGTCCCTTCAAAAGAAGGTTAGACTCTAGATAAGCAAAGGGTGGTATTTCAACAATGACTCCACAACGCCTAGCGACGCCACTTCAAAGTCTCCCACCTATCCTACACATTACTTATCCAAAACCAATACTAAGCTATAGTAAAGGTGCACGGGGTCTTTTCGTCCCACAGCGGGTAATCGGCATCTTCACCGATACTACAATTTCACCGAGCTCATGGCTGAGACAGTGTCCAGATCGTTGCACCATTCGTGCAGGTCGGAACTTACCCGACAAGGAATTTCGCTACCTTAGGACCGTTATAGTTACGGCCGCCGTTTACTGGGGCTTCATTTGAATGCTTCGCCGAAGCTAACATCTCCACTTAACCTTCCAGCACCGGGCAGGTGTCAGGCCATATACATCATCTTTCAATTTAGCATAGCCCTGTGTTTTTGATAAACAGTCGCCTGGACCTTTTCACTGCGGCCACCCCGAAGGGTGGCGACTCTTCTCCCGAAGTTACGAGTCTATTTTGCCTAATTCCTTAGCCATGAATCTCTCGAGCACCTTAGAATTCTCATCCCAACTACCTGTGTCGGTTTAGGGTACGGGCTGCTTCTCTTGCTTTTCTTGGAAGTCGATTTGCTAGATTATCACCTTGACCGAAGTCTCAGTGTACTATCGCGGTGTTACCACTCGCTTCAACGCACAATTCCGTCTGTGCGCACTAACTTTTCGCCTCCGTCACTTTTATTGAGAGCAGGTACTGGAATATTAACCAGTTGTCCATCCACTACCCCTTTCGGGTTCGCGTTAGGTCCCGACTAACCCTCAGCTGATTAGCATAGCTGAGGAAACCTTAGTCTTTCGGTGTGCGGGTTTCTCGCCCGCATTATCGTTACTTATGCCTACATTTTCTTTTGTAGCTTCTCCAGCATGCCTCACAGCACACCTTCGACGACACTACAATGCTCCCCTACCGATATTTCTATCCCATAGCTTCGGTAATATGTTTATGCCCGATTATTATCCATGCCGAACCGCTCGACTAGTGAGCTGTTACGCACTCTTTAAATGAATGGCTGCTTCCAAGCCAACATCCTAGCTGTCAAAGCAGTTCAACCTCGTTTTTTCAACTTAACATATATTTTGGGACCTTAGCTGATGGTCTGGGTTCTTTCCCTCTCGGACATGGACCTTAGCACCCATGCCCTCACTGCTGATTATCATTTTATAGCATTCGGAGTTTGTCAGGAATTGGTAGGCGGTGAAGCCCCCGCATCCAATCAGTAGCTCTACCTCTATAAAACTATAAATCAACGCTGCACCTAAATGCATTTCGGGGAGTACGAGCTATTTCCGAGTTTGATTGGCCTTTCACCCCTACCCACAGGTCATCCGAAGACTTTTCAACGTCAACCGGTTCGGTCCTCCACTGTATGTTACTACAGCTTCAACCTGCCCATGGGTAGATCACACGGTTTCGCGTCTACCACTACTAACTAAGCGCCCTATTCAGACTCGCTTTCGCTACGGATCCGGACCTGAAGTCCTTAACC